>JAKSDN010000643.1 GCA_022360075.1 Kiloniellales bacterium
CGTCCGCGAGCAGTGGCTGGCCGACGCCCTCGGCGTGTCGCGCTCGCCGGTGCGCACGGCCCTGAAGCAGCTGGCCCAGCTCGACATCCTGCGGGCCGAGCAGAACCACGGCTATTTCCTGCGCGCCTCGCCCGGCTCGCCCCAGTTCGACTCCGTCTCGCTGCCGGACACGACCGAGGACCTGATCTATCGCCGGATCGCCAGCGAGCGCTTTGCCAACCTTTTGGGCAATCCGGTCTCGGTCGCCGCTCTCGTGCGCCGCTTCGAGACCAGCCGCAGCGTCGTGCTCAAGGTTCTGGCGCGCATGCGCGAGGAGGGCCTCGTCGAGAAGACGCCCGGGCACGGCTGGCTGTTCGGCCCCGCACTGAACGACGAGGCCTCCTATCGGGAGAGCTATCGCTACCGGCTGCTGGCCGAACCGGCCGCCTTGCTCGAGCCCGGCTTCGACCTGCCGCCGCGCCGCCTCGCCCGGCTCAAACGCCAGCACGGCGCAATCTTGGAGACGGGCCTGGAGAGCCAGAGCATCGGCGCGCTCTTTGCCCTGGACGCCGAGTTTCACGACGCGATCGCGGCGGCCTGCGGCAACCGCTTTCTCGCCCAGGCGCTGCGCCAGCAAACCCGTCTTCGCCGCCTGTCGGAGTACGAGAAGTACAACAGCCGCGAGCGCCTGCGCGATTCCTTCGCCGAGCACCTGGCGATCCTCACCGCGATCGAGGGTGGCGACCTGACCGCCGCCGCCGAGCACATGCGCGCGCACCTGCGCGCCGCCGCCGCGACCCGGCCCGACTTCAACAAGGTCCGCGTCCTGACGCACCGAAGGCTGACCCGGCGTTAGGTGGATTGGGGGGCGGGCGCCTTTGAATCAGGCTGTTCTCCTGTTGATGACGTCAGGTGAACCAAATTCCTCCGTCACCCTCGGGCTTGACCCGAGGGTCCATTGGGGTGCAGGACCGGGAACAGCAATTCGTGGGGCCCGGTGGTCCCGCAAGCGCCATGGATGCTCGGGTCAAGCCCGAGCATGACATGTTTGTGGGGTAGTCCGAACCGGTGTTGATACGGGCCTGGGCTGCGGTCGTCCGGTTTCGCTGGACAAATCTAAAGCCAGCGGTCCTGGGCCTCGAACCAGAGATAGGCGGATCTCAGATATAGGCCCCGCAAGGCCGGCAAGGGAAACGGCCGCGGCAGGCGGGTCATGAATCCGGGCAGCGCTGGACGCTTGGTACTATCCGCGAGGTGGTCCGCGAGCGCCCGGCCGCTCCAGCTTGCCATGGCGACGCCGTTGCCGTGATAGGCGAGCGCGGTCCAGACCGTGCGCGCGTCGTCGAGCGCGCCGAGGTAGGGAGTCAGGTTCGAGGAGAGGCAGGCCAGGCCGCGCCAGAAGTGGCTGTGCTCGACCCCGCGCCAGGCCGGGAATAGCGCTTCGAACGAACGACGCAAACGGCGTTCGGCGACGGCGCTTGCCGCATCGGCCCCGTCGGTGCCACCGCGACCGCCAAAGAGGAAACGGCCGTCCGGCAGTAGCCGGAAATAGTGCAGTAGATTGCGGGTGTCGTAGGCCATGGTCGCGGCGGTCCAGCCCTGGGTTCCGCGCTCGGTCTCGGTCAGTGGGCGGGTGACCAGAATGTTCGACAGCACCGGCAGCAGCCGGCCGCGCAGCGGGGCGACCAGGGCCTCCGGCGTGTAGCCGTTGGTCGCGAAGACGACCTTCGACGCCGTCACGCTGCCACGTTCGGTCATCAGGCGGTGGCGGCCGGGCCGCTGTTCCCAGGCCACGACCCGGCTCTGGCCGTGCAAGACGGCGCCTTGCTCGACCGCCGCGGCGGCCAGGCCGCGCAGGTAGCGCAGAGGATGCAGGCCGAAGCCGACCGGATTCCACAGGCCGCCATGCAGGCCGGGCGCATGCGTGCCCTGCTGCCGGAGCGCTTCGGGGCCGAGCAGCGTCGTCTCGTGGCCGAAGGTCTCCTTGAGGAACGTGCGCTCGGCCTCGAGATCGCGCAGCCGCGCCGGCTTGTGGGCCAGGGAGAGCTCGCCTTCGCCGGAGATCCAGGCGTCGATACCCCGTTCTTGGCAGAAGGTGCGCACCAGCGCGACCGAGTCCTGCTGGACCTCGAAGAGGCGGCGGGCCTCGGCCAGACCGTGGCGGGCGATCATCGGCGCCCAGTCGAGCTTGGCACCGCCCAGGCAGCAAAACCCGCCATTGCGGCCCGAGGCGCCCCACCCGGGGGCGGCGGCGTCGAGCACCCGAACGTCGGCGCCATGGGCCTCGCGCAGCCGCAGCGCCGCCGACAGCCCCGTGTAACCGGCGCCGACAATCGCCACGTCGCAAGCGACGTCGCCCTCTACGGGCGCTGCCTCGAAGCCGGGCGGCGGCGCGCTCGCCTCCCAAAACGAGCCTGTGGGCCGCGCGATGTCCAGGGCGTCGGGGTGGGTGAGGGGTGTCAGCATCGGCAAGAAGCTTATTGTATAATTTGCGTCAAAAATACTATATTTGCCGTTGATACAGAAGGTGGCCGCCGGCTGCGCGCCACCGGGCCGAAGCGCCGCGATCGAAAGCGCCGGCTCGTGCAAAACGGGGAGTAGCAAGAGACATGGATGACCTCAGAGGCAAGACCGCCGCCGTGACCTTGGGCCTGGCGCTGGCGTTCGGCTCGGGGGCCGCGCTGGCCGCCGACAAGATCGTGATCTCCAACTGGGACGGCTACATGCCGGCCGACCTGCTGGAGAACTTCACCGCGGCCACCGGCATCGAGGCCGAGCTTTCGCTCCACGGCACGAACGAGGAGATCATGGGCAAGGTCGTGGCCGGCAAGGGCAAGGGCTACGACGTGCTCTTCGTCTCCTCGCCCTTCGCCGAAGCGCTCAATCAGCTCGGCCTGGTCGCCAAGCTGGACCACGGCAAGATCGGCAACCTGAAGAACCTCTACGCCGAAGCCAACAGCCTGAAGCACGATCCGGGCAACAGTTTCTCCGTGCCCTATGCCTGGGGCACGACGGGCCTTTGCTATCGCTCGGACCTGGTCGGCGCGGCGCCCTCGAGCTGGAACGATTTGCTGCAGCCGGCCGAGGCGCTCAAGGGCAAGGTGACGATGCTCTCGACCGACCGCTGGCTGATGGCCGCCGGCCTGCTGGCCAAGGGCTACTCTGTCAACGACCCCGACGCCGCCAAGGTCGACGAGGTCAAGGATCTGCTGATCGAGGCCAAGCGCGGCCTGCTCGCCTACGACGACACCACCTTCTATTCCAAGCTGGTCTCGGCCGAGGCGCATCTGGTTCATGCCTGGGACGGCTGGTGC
>JAKSDN010001398.1 GCA_022360075.1 Kiloniellales bacterium
CCGACCTGCCCAAGCTGCGGTCGGCTCTCGACTCTGCTGCCGAGAACCTCGCGCAGACCTTCGACTAGCCTGCACGCGGGGCGCGCGCTGCTCCCCTCCCACCGAAAGCAAATCCACTGCCGTGCGCTGTCTCCAAGCAGGCCGCGAATCCGGCCGTTTTCGCCTGCCGCGGCCGAAACGCCTGCCCGGGCGAAAAATGCGTTTGACAGTTAGTTCGAAAAATAGCTACGAATCATATCATAATATCGAACAAAAGTGAGGCGATGCGATCCGATCCCTCGTGTCGTCGCACAGTGACGGTGGAGCATCAGGCGTGACTGATCATCTCGAAACGGCGTTCTCCTTTTCCAACCGGCATAAGGACCTGATGGCGCGCGATGCCGAGCACGTGCTCGGGTGGCGTTATGAGCCGCGCGTTGTGTTCGAACGCGGCGAGGGCGTGAAGCTCTTCGATGTGGACGGCAACGAGTACTACGATCTGAGCTCCGGCATGATGTGCCTGGTGCTCGGCCACGCTCACCCCGAGCTCGTCGAGACGATCAAGGACATGGCGGGGCGTTTCGTGCACCAGTCGTCCTGGTACACCAATCCCTGGGCGATCGAGCTGGCGGAGTTGATTGCCTCGACGCTTCCCGACGGTCTCGATGTCATCAATTTCGCCGTGACGGGTTCCGAGGCGAACGAGATCGCCATGCGCATGGCGCTCGGCGCCACCGGCGGGTTCGACATCTGCTCGGTTGTGCGCGGCCTTCACGGCGGCTCGCTGGCCGCCGAGGCCGTCACATCGGTCGGCGGTGCCCGCAAACGCGGGCTCGGTCCGTTGAGCATGCCGGCGCGCTCAAACAGCATCGTTCCAGCCTTCTACTATCGGGCGCCGGTGCGGGATGCCGACGAATGGGACCGCATATCGCTACAGATGACGGATGATCTGATCGAATTCACAACCAGCCAGGAAGTCGCCGCGCTCATGCTCGAGCCGATCGCGGTGCCCGGCGGCATGATCGTGCCGTCGAAGAACTGGATGCGCGGCATCAAGGAGATCGCGGACAAGTGGGAAGCGCTGTTGATCTTCGACGAGTGCCAGCTCGCCCCTAGCCGGACCGGCAAGATGTGGGGATTTCAGCGTTATGACGTGACCCCGGATATCGTGACCTTCGGCAAGGGGATGTCCGCCGGCTTTGCCATTTGCGGCACGGCAACGACCCGCGAGGTGGCCGAAGCGTCGAGCGGCAAGAAGGGTCTTCCCTGGGCGGGCACCTACCCGCAGGACCCCTTGTCCTGTGCCGTGGCTCTGAAGCAGCTCGAGATCGTTCTGCGCGACGACATCACGGGGCGGGCGGCCAAGATGGGCGATCTCCTAGAGTCCAAGCTTGCGGCGCTGGCGGCCCGCTACGAGTGCATCGGCGACGTACGCGGCGCCGGACTCTACAGGATGCTGGATATCGTGTCCGACCCCGAATCCCGCCAGGCGGACCCGGCGTTGGCGGAGCTGATCCGCCGCGAAGCCATGGCCGAAGGCCTCGTGATGATCGCGGTGAAGAACTACATGCGCGTCTGCCCGCCTTTGATCATCACCGAGGCGGAGATCGACGACGTCGTCGGACGCCTTGATCGTGCCATCACGAAGGCCATGAGCAAGCGCACGGACGAAATCGACTTCAGTTCGTCAGGGTCGCTTGCAGCGAACGAAAAGTTCCGCCAGTCGGCTTGAGAGATGGGGACGCAGGGGCTGGCCATCGCGTTCCCGGCCCATCGCACCGGCTCGACAAGAAAAGGGAGGTAGCCATGAAAATCCTGAAACTGTTCTCGATCCTTGCGATCCTGTTCGCGGCCTTGCCGGCTTCTGCGCCGGCCGTCCAGGCCGAGGACTCGCTTCTCGATACCGTCCTTGAGCGAGGCAAAGTGATCGTCGGTGTTTCCAGCGAGGCACCGCCTTTCGGTTTCATCGATGAAAAGGGCGAGCTTGTCGGTTTCGACATCGACATTGCGAAACTCATCGCCAAAGGGATTTTCGGCGAAGAGGGGCGTATCGAGTTCCTCAAACAGGGCTTCGCTGCGCGTTGGGCGAACGCCAACAGCGGGAAGATCGATTTCGGCATTCAGATCACCACGATCCACAGCCAGCGTCCGACGAAGGTCGCGTTCACGCGCAGCTATGTCGATTCTGGCATTTTGCTGGTTTCGAAGAAGGGGTCGGGCATCGACAAGATTGCCGACGCCAACAAGGAGAGCGTTACCGTTGCCAATCTTACGGTACCGGCACAGGAGGAGCGGGCCAAACGGCTCTTCCCGAAGGCCAAGCTGACCGTGTTTGACTCGACGGCGGCGCAATTCAATGCCGTGCGCACCGGGCGCGCCACCGCCGCCCAGCTCGATGAGCCGGTCGCGCGCTGGTATGTCAGCCAGCACGACGATGTGCAGGTCACGACGGACTGGATCACGCCGCCGACGAACAATGCCGTCTTCACGAAGCTAGGGGACTTCGAGTGGTGGCTCGTGCTTGACACCTATGTTGGCGAACTCCGCGGCGGCTCCCTGTACCCGCAATATGCGGAGATCTACGAGAAATGGTTCGGCTCTCGCCCGCCGCATACCAAGTTCTGGATTGAGGAACAGTTGCGAGCCAAGGAGGAAGCGAGCAACTGATTCCATTCAATTCGATGGATGGGAATTACACCTCTCGGGATGTGTCGGCGCCAGGCCGGCACATCCCAAATCTCGCTAGCAGTGTTCAAGCGCTGTGCGCCGAACGTTCGTTCGGCCGCTTCTAAGGTGCGGACGCATGGACGCAATCCTTGATTTTCTCGGATTTGCCTTCATTCAGAGCCAACTTCCCCGTTTCTGGGATGGGTTCCTGCTGACGCTTGCCATCTCTGCCGCATCGATGATTGGTGCCGTGATGTGGGGCTTGGCTCTCGTCGGGCCACGAATGTCGGGCGTTCCGGTGATCGTCGTTCCGATCATGGCCTATATCGAGCTGGTGCGTAATACGCCACTTCTGCTTCAGATCTACCTTTTCTATTTCGGCCTGCCTCTCCTTGGCCTTCCGCTTTCAGCGTTCGTGTGTGGGGTGATCGCCATTGCCTCCCAGCATGGCGCGTTCCTGTGTGAAATCTATCGTGCGGGCATTCTGTCGATTTCCCGGCACCAGTGGGAAGGGGCGCTCGCGCTCGGCATGACACGCCGCAAGTCGATGCGACAGGTCATCCTGCCCCAGGCGGTTCTCAAGGTCGTGCCCCCTATCGGCAATCAGTTGGTCATCCTGATCAAGGACACATCGCTTGTCTCAGCAATTGGCATCATCGAACTGACGCTTAGCGGAAAGATGGTCATAGAACGAAGCGGTGCGTCTTTTGAGGTCTTCCTCTTTATCGCGGCGGCTTACCTGCTCCTTACAACCACATTCGGCGTTGTCCTTAGGATTGCCGAAAATCGCCTGCGGGCCAGGCAGTAGAACATGTTCGATGTTCTCATTGCGAACCTCCCCTATCTGATGAAGGGAACCGTACAGACGCTGTGGTTGGCAATCGTCGGCGTGGGGCTTGGCACGTTGCTCGGAATTGTGCTGGGTGTGATCGGCGCAATGGTCGGAGGCGTCGTACCTGCGCTCGTCGCGACATACGTGTTCGTCATCCGTGGCATTCCCGTATTGGTCTGGATGTTTCTTGCCTATTACATGCTGCCCCAGCTTGGGCTCATGGTCGGTGATGTGACCGCTGTCATCGGCGCGTTGATTCTCTACACCGGCGCCTTCGTTACCGAGATCACCCGCGGCGCAATCCTGGCCGTTCCGAGGCACCAAACGGAGGCCGCAAAGGCGCTCGGCATGCGAAAGTTGACCATGCTTCGGCTGGTGATTCTGCCTCAGGCCGTAAGCCTGTCCATACCTCCGTTGCTGAACAACTCGGTCATGATGATCAAGGCCACGTCCTATGTTTCGGTGGTTGGGGTATGGGAGTTGACATATGCCGCCCGTGAAGTCGTCGAGCGGACATTAGCCGCCTTTCAGATTTTCTTGGGCGTCATGCTGATCTATTTTCTGATTTGCTATCCGCTTACGCTGGCCGCGCGATACCTTGAAAAGAGATATTCTTATGAACATTAGCGCCAACATGCCCATGGTTCGCGTGAGAGGTGTCTACAAGAGCTTTGGAGATCTCAGGGTTCTCGATGGCATGTCATTCGATGTAAATCGCGGCGAAGTTCTGGCCATCATCGGTCCAAGCGGGTCAGGAAAATCGACGATGCTGCGCTGCCTGAATTTCCTCGAAGAACATGATGCCGGCGAAATCTTTATTGAGGGAGAACCACTTGGCTATCGTGTCCTGGATGACGGCTCGCGCGTACGCGAGTCGGAGGCAGAAATCGCACGAATGCGTTCCAACGTTGGCATGGTGTTTCAGAGCTTCAATCTGTTTCCCCACCGCAACGTGCGCGAGAACATTAC
>JAKSDN010000206.1 GCA_022360075.1 Kiloniellales bacterium
CGACTTGCATCGGCTGAACCGGACGATCAAGCGCGAGGAGCGCTGGCTGGCACGCGGCGTCACCGCCCGGCGCCGGCGCAACCAAGGAAGGCTCGCCCGGCTCCAGGCCTTGCGCCAGGCCCGGGCGGACTGGCTGCGCGCACCCGGCACCGCCAGGATCGAGGCCGCGGCCAGCGACAGCAGCGGCGATCTGGTGATCGAGGCCGAGGGCCTGAGCAAGGCCTTCGAGAGCGAGACCGGTGAACGAAGGAATGTGCTGCGCGATGTCTCCACGCGAATCAAGCGTGGCGACCGCATCGGCATCATCGGTGCCAACGGCAGCGGCAAGACCACCTTGGTCCGGCTGCTGACCGGCAGCCTGCCGCCCGACGCTGGCCAGTTGCGCCTCGGCACCGGCCTCGCGCCTCTCTACTTCGACCAGCGGCGCGAGAGCCTCGACCCGGAGGCCACGCTCTGGCGCAGCCTGGCGCCGGACGGTGGCGACTCGCTCATGGTGCGCGGCCGCCAGCGCCATGTCGTCGCCTACTTACGCGACTTCCTGTTCGAGGAGGAGCAGGCCCGGCAGCCGGTCAAGCGGCTGTCCGGCGGCGAGAAGAACCGGCTGCTGCTGGCCCGGCTCTTCGCCAAACCCAGCAACCTCCTGATCCTGGACGAGCCGACCAACGACCTGGACATGGAGACGCTCGACCTGCTGACCGAGACCCTCGACGGCTACGAGGGCACCCTGCTTCTGGTCAGCCACGACCGCGACTTCCTCGACCGGCTCGTGACCGGCGTGATCGCCTTGGAGGGCGACGGCCGGGCTCGGGACTACGTCGGCGGCTATGCAGACTACCTGCGCCAGCGCGAGGCCAAGGCCGCCCCGAGGACGCCTGCAGCACCTCGGCCGAAGACGGACACGGCGAAGCCGAAGGCCGAGAGCAGAGCGCGCGCCAGCAAGCTGAGCTACAAGGAGGCGCGCGAGCTCGACACGCTGCCTGCAAAGATCGACGCGCTGACGCACGAGATCCAGACGCTCGAGGCGAAGCTGTCGGACAGCGCGTTCTACAGTCGAGAGCCCGCGGCCTTCCGCGAGGCGACATCCCGGCTCGAGCAGGCGCGCCAGGCGCTCGACGACAGCGAGGCGCGCTGGCTCGAGCTGGAGGAGCGCCGCGAGGCCTTGGCCGCGGGTCGGGACGTGCCCAGTCAAAACCGGAGCGAGTCGCCGGCCGGGGACGCCGCGTGAGCCTCTCGGTCCGGCCGTTTCACCTGCTGCTGTTCGTCGGCATCATGGTGGTCTGGGGCCTCAACCTCGTGATCGGCAAGATCGGGATCGAGCAGATCCCGCCGATCCTGCTGATGGCCCTCCGCTTCGGGCTGGCGGCCCTGCTGATCGCCCCTTTCGTCCCCCGGCCGCACGGCCATTGGCGCGAGGTCATCTTGATCTCGACCAGCCTCGGCCTGATCCACTTCGCGCTGATGTTCACGGGCCTCAAGAATCTGGACGCCGCGGTGGCGGCGGTGGTGATCCAGCTTCAGGTGCCCTTCGCCGCCCTGCTCGCGGCCTTCGTGTTCGGCGACAAGCTCGGCTGGCGCCGTGCGCTCGGCCTGGTGATCGCCTTTGCCGGCGTCGCGCTGATCGCCGGCGAGCCGCGCTTTCACGGCGAGTACGGGCCGCTGTTCCTGGTGCTGCTGGCCACGCTCATGTGGTCGGTCGCGAACATCCAGATCAAGAAGCTCGAAGGCGTCGACGGCATGACACTGAATGCCTGGGTGGCGATCCTGGCCACGCCGCAGCTCCTCATCGCGTCGTTCCTACTGGAAGACGGGCAGTGGGCCGCCGTGACCAACGCCGACTGGCGTGCCTGGGGCTCCGTGGTCTACCAGGCTGTGATGGTTTACTGGATCGGCTACGGCACCTGGCTCTGGCTCCTGCGCCAGTACGAGGTCAATCAGGCCATGCCCTTCACGCTGCTGGTGCCGCTGGTCGGCGTGGCCGCCGGCGTGATCTTCCTCGACGAGGCCTTTACCCTGGCTCTGGCGGCCGGCGGCCTGCTCACCATTATCGGCGTCGCCATCATCCTGATCCGCCGGCCGAAGACCGCGGCGCCCGAGGCCGAGCGCTTCTGACATGGACCTGATCGAGCGCCCTTCTCCGAACCACGACTCGCGGCCGCCCGATCAGGAGGTCGATATCCTGCTCCTGCACTACACCGGCATGCGGACGGCGGTCGAGGCGCTTGACCGCTTATGCGATCCGGCGGCCAAGGTGAGCGCGCACTACTGCATCGACGAAGACGGGACGAGCTACCGCCTGGTGCCGGAAGGTCGGCGGGCCTGGCACGCCGGCGTGGCCTGCTGGGCTGGGGCGAAGGACATCAACGCCCGCTCGATCGGGATCGAACTGGTCAATCCGGGGCACGCGTTCGGCTATCGGCCCTTCCCGGCGCCGCAGATGCTCTCGCTCATCGGGCTCGCCAAGGAGATCCTGGGCCGGCATCCGATTCCGGCCGAGCGCGTGCTGGGGCACTCGGACGTCGCACCGCTGCGCAAGGAAGATCCGGGCGAGCTGTTCGACTGGCCCGGCCTCGCCGAGGCCGGCATCGGGCTCTGGCCGGCGGCGCCGAGTGCGCCGAGCGCCGCGCCCGATCTGGCCGAAGCCCAACGCCTGCTGGCGCGTTTCGGCTATGGTTTGGAGATCAGCGGAGAGTTTGACGAGGCGACCCGTGCTGTGCTGCGCGCCTTCCAGCGCCACTTCCGGCCCGCATCCGTGACCGGCGAGCTGGATCAAGGGACTTTCGACCGCCTTTCGGCCCTGATGGCGCTTCTGGGGTAACATGGGCAGCGATGGGCCGCCTTGACCGCCGGCCCGTCGCCGCCTAGGTAGCAGAGGCCAGACGGCCGGATGGCCGCCTTTGTCGTGGGCTTCGGCCCGTGGCGGGGGAGGAAAGTCCGGGCTCCATGGAAACACGGTGCCGGGTAACGCCCGGCGGGGGCGACCCCAGGGAAAGTGCCACAGAAAGCAAACCGCCCGCCGTCGCTTCGGTCTCGCGCCGGAGCCTGGCGGGTAAGGGTGAAAGGGTGCGGTAAGAGCGCACCGCGCGCCCGGTAACGGGCGCGGCACGGTAAACCCCACCGGGAGCAAGACCGAGTAGGGACGGCAGGTCGGGCCCAGCCTCACGGCGGGGCCGGCCGGGCGGGTTTCCGCGCCGCCGTCCGGGTAGGTCGCGCGAGGCGTCCGGCGACGGGCGTCCCAGATGAATGGCCATCGCCCCGATTCACTCGGGGTACAGAACCCGGCTTACAGGCCGTCTGGCCTCGCCGCCGCCTTTTGGCCGGACTCTCTTCTATAGAAGAACATACCGGGAACATAATGTCGCCACCTTTGACGGCGAGTCTCGACTACAGGACCGCAAGTCAGACGGCCACAACATCTGGTGCACTACATGAAAGCACCCCCAAAAACCTGCCTTAACGACTTCTTAAGAGGCAAAGTTATACTTGTGTGCCCATCGATGCCCATGATATCCCATAAAGGCCCAGATTGGCCCAATCGTAAGGCACCTAGTCCCAAGGCCTTGAAAGATGCGGGGCTTCAGGGGCGAGGGAGCGGCGGAAGCCGTGGGAGACAGACTTGGCTCTGTTTATTGGCACCTTCGAGAACAAGGTCGACCGGAAGGGACGGGTCTCCGTTCCGGCGCCGTTCCGCCAAGCCATCGCCGGTCTGACCTTCAATGGGATCGTCGCCTTCCCGTCCCATCGTGCTGCCGCGATCGAGGCTTGCGGCATCGACTTCATGGAGCAGTTGAACGAGCGGATGGATCACTTCGATCTCTTCTCGGACCAGCACGACGACCTGGCGCTGACCATCTTCGCGGCCTCGCACCAGCTCGCCTGCGACCCGGAGGGACGGGTCATTCTGCCGCCGGCCCTGCTCGAGCATGCCGGGATCAGCGACCGCGCCGCCTTCGTGGGCAAGGGCCGGGTGTTCCAGATCTGGCAGCCCGAGACCCTGGCGGATCAGGTCACCGCCGCCCGCGAGCGCGCCCGCAACAACGCCCTGACCGTGCCGCTCACGCCGGCCGACGGGGGTGGCCGATGACGCGCGCGGGCGGCCATACGCCGGTGATGCTCGCAGAGGTGCTCGAGGCGCTGGCGCCGCGCGACGGCGGCATCTACGTCGACGGAACCTTCGGCGCCGGCGGCTACAGCCTGGCGATCCTCGAGGCCGCCGACTGCCGGGTGATCGCGATCGACCGCGATCCCGAGGCCGTGGCCCGGGCGGCCGGCCTGGCGGCGCGCTACGCCGAGCGCTTCATCATGATCGAGGGCCGCTTCGGCGAGCTGGACCGCCTGCTTCTCGACCGCGAACTCGGCCCGGTCGACGGCGTCGCCCTCGACCTCGGCGTCTCCAGCCCGCAGCTCGACGAGGCGCAACGGGGCTTCTCCTTCCGCGCCGACGGGCCGCTGGACATGCGCATGGAGGGCGCGGTCGGCGGCATGACCGCGGCTGACGCCGTGAACCAGCTTTCCGAGGCCAATCTGACCGACATTCTGCGCCGCTATGGCGAAGAGCGGCGAGCGCGCCAGGTCGCCCGCGCGATCGTCGCGGCGCGCAGCGAGAGCGCGATCACCCGCACGCTGGAGCTGGCCGCGATCGTGCGCAAGGTCGTGCGCAAGAGCGCCGACGGCGTCGATCCGGCGACCCGCACCTTCCAGTCGCTCAGGATCTACGTGAACGACGAGCTCGGCGAGCTCGAGCGCGGCCTCGCCGCGGCCGAGAAGCTGCTGGCGCCGGGCGGCTGCCTGGCCGTCGTCTCGTTCCATTCCTTGGAAGACCGCGCCGTCAAGCGCTTCCTCCAGGCCCGCAGCGGCACCGCGCCACGCGGCTCCCGCCACACGCCGGACAGTCCGGCCGGGACGCGAGCGCCGAGCTTTGCGCTGACGTTCCGCGGCGCCCGCCGGCCCGGCGCCGCCGAGTGCCGGGACAATCCGCGCGCCCGCTCGGCGCGCTTGCGCGCCGCCCGCCGCACCGAGGCGCCGGCCTGGGGCGATGCGGCGGCGGGAGGCGCGGCATGACTCGCTTGATGGCCACCGTCTGGCTGCTCGCCGCGGGCATCGCCGCGCTCGGCCTGTTCTCGGTCAAGCATCGGGTTCAGGGCCTCGAGCGCGCCCTCGTCCAGGAGCGCCAGGCGATCCAGGAGGTCCGCGAGGGCATCGACGTGCTGCAAGCCGAGTGGAGCTACCTGAACCGGCCGGCCGAGATCGCGCGCCTGGCCAGCAAGCATCTCGGCTTCGTCCCGCTCGAGGCCGAGCAGTTCATCGGCTTCGAAGAGTTGCCGCCGTGGCGTGCGCCCGGCGTCGACTCGTCGCCCCCGAATTCTTCGCCTCAGGGTCCGGCGAACCCTGCGGATGCGACACCCCTTTTAGCCAGCGCGGAGACCCGGCAATGACGCGCCAGACCGCAAACTCGACGCCTCACCTAAATCCTTGCGGTCTAGACTCGCTGTCGGAGCGGCAAGCCCTGGTCGTTCTCGAAGGCAGCGCAAAGCAGGCGCTGGAGACCGGCCGAACTCGGCTCCTCGTCGCGGGTCTGGTCTTCACGCTGGCTTTTTTCGTCATCGCGGTGCGTCTGGTCGACGTCTCGCTGATCACCGGCACGGCCGAGGCCCGCCTGGCGCAAGGCCCCTCGGGGCCGGCCACGGCCGGCGCGCGCGCCGACATCCTCGACCGCAACGGCACGATCCTCGCTACCACCCTGCCGACCGCCTCGCTCTACGCCAACCCGCGTGAGGTTCGCGACCCGCGCGGCGCGGCGCGGCAGCTCGCCCGCGTGCTGACCGGCGTCTCCGAAGCCGAGCTCACCGCCAAGCTCGACAGCGAACGCGCCTTCGTCTGGTTGCAGCGCCATCTGACCCCGCGCCAGCACGACGCGATCAACCGGCTCGGCATCCCCGGTCTCGACTTCAAACGCGAAACCAAGCGGATCTATCCGCAAGGCGCCCTGGCCGCCCATGTCGTCGGTTTCACCGATATCGACAATCGAGGCTTGGCCGGCATCGAGCGCTCCTTCGACGAGGTACTGCTCGGCACGGAACGGCCCCTGCAGCTCAGCCTCGACCTGCGCGTCCAGCACATTCTGACCGAAGAGCTGCTGGCGGCAATGGACGAGTTCCGCGCCATCGGCGCGGCGGGCCTGGTGCTGGACGTGCGCAGCGGCGAGGTCCTGGCCTCGGTCTCGCTGCCGACCTTCGACCCGGCCCAGCCGGGCCGCGCCGTCACCGAGGCGCGCTTCAACCGCACGAGCCTCGGCATCTACGAGATGGGCTCGGTCTTCAAGATCTTCACCACCGCCATGGCCCTCGACGAGGGTGTGGTCACGCTCGCCGACGGCTACGACGTGAGCAAGCCGATCCGCGTCGCGCGCTATGTCATCCGCGATTTCAAGCCCAAGAACCGCTGGCTCTCGATCCCGGAAATCTTCATTTATTCCAGCAACATCGGCACCGTCCACATGGCCATGGAGGCCGGTACGCCAAGCCAGCGCGCCTACCTCGAGCGGCTCGGCCTGACGCACCCGTCCGGCGTCGAGCTGCCCGAGGTTGGCGATCCTTTGCTGCCCTCGCCCTGGCGCGAGATCAACACCATGACGATCTCCTACGGCCATGGGATGGCGGTCAGCCCGTTGCAACTGGCGAGCGCCGTGGCGACCGTGGTCAACGACGGCGAGCGGATCCCGGCGACGCTGATCAAGCCGCTGCCGGGCGAGCGTCCGCTCGGCGAGCGGGTCTTCTCAACGAAGACTTCCAAGGCCATGCGCTGGCTGATGCGCCTGGGCGTGCAACACGGTACCGGACGCAAGGCCGACGCGGCAGGCTTCCTGGTCGGCGGCAAGACCGGCACCGCCGACAAGGTGACCGGACGGCGCTACGCGAGCGACGCCAACATCTCCTCCTTCGTCGGCGCCTTCCCGATGGACGCGCCGCGCTACGTGATCTTCGCGATGGTCGACGAGCCGAAGGGCCACGACGGCACCTTCGGCTATGCGACCGGCGGCTGGGTGGCCGCGCCGGCGGTGCGCCGCACGGTCGAGCGCATGGCGCCCCTGGTCGGGCTGGAGCCGCGCTCGGGACAGGTCGCCGAAGGCCTCGACCAGGGCCTGATTCCGGCCTCGGCAAAAGGTTTCACACTTGCGGCTCACTGATTTGGCAGAGGCGGACACGATCACGATGCTGCCCGAGGAAGCCATGCGGGCGATGGAGATAAAGGGTCTGACGGCCGACAGCCGACAGGTCGCGCCCGGCTTCCTCTTTGCCGCCTTGCCCGGCAGCCAGCACGACGGCCGCGACTTCATCGACCAGGCCGTCGAGCGCGGCGCCGTCGCGGTCCTGGCCCCGGCGAACACCGCGCTCAAGACCTATGCCCGCCCCGTCGCGCTGATCGGCGATGCCAATCCACGCCGCCGGCTCGCGCTCATGGCCGCGCGCTTCCACGGCCGGCAGCCGGCGACGATCGCGGCGGTGACCGGCACCAACGGCAAGACCTCGGTCGCCGAGTTCACGCGCCAGATCTGGCAATACGCCGGCCAGGAGGCCGCGAGCCTGGGCACGCTCGGCCTGATCCCGGACGTGGTGCCGGCTCCGGGCTCGCTGACGACGCCCGATCCCATCGCATTGCACCGCTGCCTCGCCGCGCTGGCCGGATCGGGCACCGAGCATCTCGCCATCGAAGCCTCGAGCCACGGCCTGGCGCAGTACCGCCTCGACGGACTCGCGATCGAGGCCGCCGCCTTCACCAACCTCTCGCGCGACCACCTCGACTACCACGGCAGCATGGCCGCCTACCTCGAGGCCAAGGCCCGGCTCTTCGCCGACTTGCTGCCGGCCGACGGGACCGCCGTGCTGAACGCCGACGCGCCGGAGTTCGAGCAACTCCGGCAGCAAGTCGCTTCTCGCGGCCAAAAGCTGCTGACCTATGGCACCGACGGGCGCGACCTCCAACTGATCCAGCGGCAGCCGCGGGCCGCAGGACAGGACCTGACGATCGCAATCATGGGCCGGCGCCACGCCGTGTCGCTGCCGCTGGCCGGCGCTTTCCAGGCCATGAACGCCTTGGCCGCGCTCGGCCTGGCGATCGCAACCGGCACGGACGCGGAGACGGCGGTTGCGGCCCTGGCCACGCTCGAGGGCGTGCGCGGCCGCCTGGAGCGGGTCGTGGAGACGCCCGCGGGTGGCAGCGTCTACGTCGATTACGCGCACACGCCGGACGCGCTCGAGACCGTGCTGAGCGCCCTGCGGCCGCACACGCGCGGCCGGCTGTCCGTCGTGTTCGGCTGCGGCGGCGACCGCGACCGCGGCAAGCGCCCGCTCATGGGCGAGATCGCCGCGCGCCTGGCCGACGACGTCATCGTCACCGACGACAACCCGCGCGGCGAAGACCCGGCCGCGATCCGCCGCGAGATTTTGGCGGCTGCACCCGAGGCACTGGAGATTGGTGATCGGGGGAAGGCCATCGCAAGGGCGATGGCCGCTCTGGGTCCGGGCGACATCCTGGTCGTAGCTGGCAAGGGCCACGAGGTTGGACAGACCATCGGGGGGAAGGTCCTGCCGTTCGACGATCGGGAAGTCGCCCGGGCCGTCTTTTCCAAGCCCGCGGGAGGCGCGCGGTGACGGCGGAGGCGCTCTGGACCGCCGCCGAGGCCGCCAAGGCCACGGGCGGACGCAACAACCGCGACTGGACGGCCAGCGGCGTGTCGATCGACAGCCGCAGCTTGGAGAGCGGCGATCTCTTCGTCGCGCTCGAAGGCCCGAACTTCGACGGCCACGACTACGTCAACGCGGCCCTCGAAGCCGGCGCGGCGGCAGCCATGGTGCACCGCG
>JAKSDN010000529.1 GCA_022360075.1 Kiloniellales bacterium
CCGACTCGCGCCAGACCTCGAGCACGACGAGATCGCGCTCGCCGTCGGCGATGCTGCTGGCGTCGAACGGCGGGTCCTGGATCGGCGGCTGAAGGTAGTCGGCCGCGCGGTTGATCGGCGGCGTCTCGTCCAGATGCAGGAGCAGGCCGTCGGCCCAGACGCGGCCGGGCTGCAGCCGGACGGTGACCTGGTCGGCGGAGAGAGTGGCGGCGACGACGCGGAAGCTGTCGGGCAGCGCCGCCGGCACAGCGGCCACGCCGGCGCCGATGACGTCGCGGCCGGCGGTGTCTTGCCAATGCGTGTTGATGCGGGTCTCGGCGTTGCCATCGGCATCGGTGAAGACCTTGCCCTGCTGCCAGAGCACACCGGCGAAGTTGTCGGTCGAGACCTCAAAGTCTCTCGAGAAATCGCCCTTCATCTATGCCTCCTCAAGTCACCGCGATCGGAATCGGCCGGATGCCGACCGGCATGAACTCGCGGTAGCGGATTTGCAGGTTCCGCCATTTATGCGCCTCGGTCAGGAAGCCGAAGGCGCCCATTTGATCGTTGTGCGGGCCGCGCTCCAGGATGCGGAAGTCCGATGTCAGCGCGATCTGTCCGTAGGCCGGCTCACCGAAGACCCGACTCGTAAACCGCAGCTTGGCCTCCTGCGCGGTCACGCAGGCGTGGTTCTGCGGCAGGCGGTCGTTGATCCCGGAGAAGTAGCTGAACTTGAGACAGCCGTGCTGGTTGTCGAGCGCCCGCAGGCTGTGCGTGAAGATCCCGCCCTGGCCGTTGATGCGCAGCGCGCGAGTCCGGCCGAACAGGGTCGCGCCGGAGACTTGGGTTGCCGGCCCCCAGCCGTCGTTGGGGTCGCTGGCGCTGGTCACGGTCATGTCGTCCTCCGGATCTTCGGCCAGCTCCGGGGCTGCATCGACGATCGAGTCGGCGAGTTCCAGGCTGTAGCTGTCGTCGATGCGCAGCGGCCCCGTGATCGAGCGCTGAATCAGCACCTCCGGCGACTGCTCGAAATTCGTCTCGTCGTCTTCCTCGTCGAAGCCGAAGGGATCGGCCAGCGCCATGGCCAGGCGAATGTCCGCCCGGTCGCCGTCGAGTTGACGGAAGCCGCCGGGATCGAGCGTGCAGCCGATGACCTCGAGCCGGTGCAGCGCCGCCCGCGTGATCAAGGGATCGCTGGCGTCGAAGCCGAGACTGCGGGTCACGTAGAGACCTTCGAGGCGCACCGTCAGCCGGTCCATGACCGCGTTGAAATCGGCCTGCTCGTCGGGGTCGGCGCCGGTCACGTTGGTCGGCCGAAAGCGCAGTGGCCGCGCCAAACGGATGGTCGGCCGCTGCCCGCTCGCCGCGCGGATGATCAGGCTTCGGTTGAGGCTGAGGTTCGGCTCGCCGCCTTCGAGCAAGCGGCCGGAGACGGCGTCAAGATCGAGATCGTGGACCAGGCTGTCGTTGATGGTCACGACCAGCGGCTGGACGAGATCCTCGATGTCGCCCAATGCCGCTTCCAGGGTCTCACCCGGAACCAGCCCGTTGACGCTGCGCTCCTGGGTCGGCTCTTCCTCCCAGATCTCGGGCGGTCCCGCACGAGAGACCGGATGGGCGCCCACCGGGCCGACCGCGCCGTAGGTGAAGGCGATGTGCAGGAAGTCCTGCAGCGCGGTCACCTCGTCCTCGGTCATGACCCCGATCACGAAGCGGCCGTTGCGCGGATCGATGGCGATCTCGCGATTCCTGAGCGGCGGGTCGAGCCCCTCTTCCCAGGCGCAGAGGTTCGCGCCGCGGAAGCGCCAGCCATCGGCGCTGAAGGTCGTCTGCGGCAGGTGGAACTGCAGGCCGACGTCGGTGACTGTGAAGTCGGGCGGCGGCACGGCGGTCTCGTCGTAGGTCTGGACCGAGACATAGGCCTCGGGGTTGCCCGCCACCGCGTCGCTGTCGAGCCGCGCCATGGGGATCGGCCCCGGGGTCTCGTCCAGCTCAGTGAGAACAGGCGGTCGCCGGTCGGGATCGAAGCGATAGGTGTTGAACAGTCGCACCGGCTCGCCGACCGGCTGGCCGTCCTCGACCTTGGGATGGGCGTCGAAGCGAGCATAGAACAGCGCGTCGAGCGGACCGGGCACGGCGTCCGTATTGGCCGCATCGCCGCGCACGGGCGGCTCGCTGACCTCGAGGCGATAGGCGGCCAGACGCCAGAGGAAGATCGCCAGGTTCGGCAGGTTGTAGCGAATGGCCTCGCCGCGCGGCGGCTTCATGTCCGGCAGGTGGGCGAAGGGATCGAAGGGCGTGCCGATCAGGCTGAGCGTGGCCGGATCGCGGATCGTCGCCGTGCCCCCGCGGATTACGGTGTGCCGTGTCACGTCTTCGCCGCCGTAGGCCGGGGCGCCGCCGGCGTCGGGACGCTGATGGTTGAGGTGCTGCTGCCAGGCCAGGCTCTCGCGCAGCTCCACGGCATGCACGCCCCAGCGGGTCAGGTTGAAGGTCAGCAGCTCGATCGCGCCCAGCGTGCCCTTGCGCCGGCGCAGGGCGATCGTGTCCGCGACATCCGCGCGCAAGGTCCAGGGATCGCCGGAGAGATGGCTGGTGCCGAGCAGATCGGCCAGGTAGGCGATGACCCAATCGTCGCAGGTCTCGATAAAGAGGTCGTGGTAGAGCTGCTCGATGTTCTCGTGCACCGCGCCGAAGGCGCGCTCGACCAGCGCGAGGTAGGCCTTAAGCTGATCCGGCTGCTGCTGCTCCTGATCGCGGATGCGATAGATCTCGGGCAGACGCTCGTAGAGCGGAACGCGCGGCGCGGCCATGATCAGCA
>JAKSDN010000249.1 GCA_022360075.1 Kiloniellales bacterium
CGCATCGCCGAGACCGAGAAGTACGCCCACGTCACCTTCTTCTTCAACGGCGGCCGCGAAGAGGTCTACGAGGGCGAGGAACGGATCATGGTGCCCTCGCCCAAGGTCGCGACCTACGACCTCCAGCCCGAGATGTCGGCGCCCGAGGTGACCGATCGCCTGGTCGAGGCGATCGAGAGCGGCCGTTTCGACCTCGTCGTCGTCAACTACGCGAACGGCGACATGGTCGGGCACACGGGCAACCTTTCGGCCGCGATGAAGGCGGTCGAGACGGTGGATCGTTGCGTCGGCCGGCTGAGCGAAGCCGTCGAGCGGGCCGGCGGCGCTCTCGTCATCACCGCCGATCACGGCAACGCCGAGCTGATGAGCGATCCGGCAAGTGGGCAGGCGCACACGGCACACACCATGAACCAGGTGCCGATCATCCTGGTCAATCCGCCGACTGATGATGTGGCGCTCGCCGATGGCCGTCTGGCCGACGTGGCGCCGACCCTGCTCGAGTTGATGGACCTGCCGCAGCCGGCCGAGATGACTGGCCGCAGCCTGCTCCGCGCGGCGCCCCAGCGCGCCGCCGACGACCGGCAGGAAGCGGCGGCCGAGTAGCGTGCCCCGCACCGCTTTCAGCCGCACAGCGACGGCCGCGTGGTGCGGCGTTCTGTTCCTCGCCGCCGGCCTGCTAGGTACGCTCGCCGTCGGTAGCGCTGCCGCGGGCGATGGCGCGAAGCTCGAGAAAATCGAGCGGGCCTTGGCCGCCGACGAGGCCCGCGCAAAGGCATTGGCGGATCAGGCCGCCGCGCTGCAAAGTGAAATCGCCGAACTCCAGAACGAGATGATCGCGACCGCAAGGCGCGCGCAGGATCTCGAGGAGGAGCTCACCGACATCGAATCGACGCTCGAGGCGCTCCAATTGGAAGAAGCCGAGCGCGTGGCCGCCTTGCAGGACCGGCGGGCCCAGTTGACCGGTACCCTGAGCGCCCTGCAGCGGATCGCCACCCAGCCGCCCGAGGCGCTGGTCGCCGCACCTGGCTCGCCGCTTCGCACCGTGCGTAGCGCTATGCTGCTGCGCGTCGCCGTCCCAGCGATCGAGGATCGGGTCGAGCTGCTCCGGGTCCAGCTCGAAGACCTCGCCCTTGTCCGCCGCCAGATCGCGGCGGAGAAAGCCGGGCTGATCGAGAGCGCCGGCAGCCTCGCAGCCGAGCGCGGCCGCCTGAGCGGACTGATCGCCCGCAAGCGCGAGCTCGAGCGGGTGGCGCTGACCGAGCGGCAAACGGCCCAGGAGCGCGTTCAGCGCCTCGCCGCCGAAGCCAAGGACCTACGAGATCTGCTCGATCGCCTGGCAGAAGAGGCCCAGCGGCGCGAGAACCGCCTGGAACGCGACCGTGCCTTGCGTGAGGCCCATGTCGAAGCCGAGCGCGCCGCGCGGCGCGCCGAGGCGGCCCAGGGCAAGACGCCCAAGTCCAAGCCGGCCGAAACCGATACGGCGCAGCGGGATGGAAGCGAGACCGAGGAGGCCCGTGCCGAGGCACCGACCCTCGCCGCGGTCATCCGCCTGGCCAAGCCGGCCAACGTCAGGGCCTTTCCGCGCTCACCGGACACCGCCGGCCTGATCATGCCGGCGCGCGGCAAGCTGGTCATCACTTACGGCCAGCGCGTCGGCGACGACGACAACACCTCGAGGGGCTTGACGATCGAGACGCGCAACGCCTCGCAGGTGGTCGCGCCCTACGACGGCAAGGTCGCCTATGCGGGACTGTTCCGGGGCTACGGCCAAATCTTGATCATCGAGCACAGCGGGCGATACCATAGCCTCTTGGCGGGTCTGGAACGGATCGACGCGATCGTGGGGCAGTGGGTGCTCGCCGGAGAGCCGGTCGGAGTCATGGCGGAAACGCCAGGCGGCAAGCCGAGGCTATATGTCGAGCTGAGGCGAACCGGACAGCCGATCAATCCGCTGCCTTGGCTGGCGGCAAACGTCGATAAGGTACAAGGTTGATGCTTAGCATGCGTTCTTCGGTGGCGATCGCCGCCTGCTTCTTTCTTTTCGCTCCTCTGTCGGCAGCCGCCCAGGAGGATAACTCCGAGACCTATCGCCAACTGAAGCTCTTCGGCGATGTGTTCGAGCGCGTGCGCGCCGACTACGTCGAGCAAGTCACCGACGAGGAGCTGATCGAGGCGGCGATCCGGGGCATGTTGGCGAACCTCGACCCGCATTCGAGCTACCTGAACGCCGATTCCTTCAAGGACATGCAAGTTCAGACCAAGGGCGAGTTCGGCGGCCTCGGCATCGAGGTCACGCTCGAGGGCGGGCTGGTGAAGGTGGTCTCACCGATCGACGACACGCCAGCCTTCCGTGCCGGGGTTCAAGCAGGCGACTTCATCACCCATCTCGACGGCGAGCCCGTGCTCGGCCTCACACTCGCGGACGCGGTCAAGAGGATGCGCGGTCCCGTCAAGAGCGACATCGTCCTGACCGTCCGGCGCGACAGCCAGGAGCCCTTCGACCTCACCATCACGCGCGACATCATCCGCATTCAGTCGGTGCGCAGCCGGGCCGAGGACAACATCGGCTACATCCGCATCACCACCTTCAACGAGCAGACCTCGCCGGGCGTTGCGCGGGAGGTCGACGAGCTGAGGGAGGAGATCGGCGACGACCTGCGCGGTTTCGTGATCGACCTGCGCAACAACCCGGGCGGCCTGCTCGACGAGGCGATCGCCGTGTCCGACGCCTTCCTGCACCAGGGCGAGATCGTCTCCACACGCGGTCGCGAGACCGACGATTCGCAGCGCTTCAACGCCCGCGAAGGCGACATCGCCGAGGGGCTGCCCCTCGTCGTCCTGATCAACGGCGGCTCGGCCTCGGCCTCCGAGATCGTCGCCGGCGCCCTTCAGGATCACCGCCGGGCGATCATCATGGGCACCGCGTCCTTCGGCAAGGGCTCGGTCCAGACCATTATCCCGCTGTCCGGCCACGGCGCCATGCGCCTGACCACGGCGCGCTACTACACGCCCTCCGGCCGCTCGATCCAGGCCAAGGGGATCGAGCCGGACATCGCCGTTCGCCAGGCTCGCCTCGAAGAGCTCGACGCCGGTTCGGCCCGGCGCGAGGCCGATTTGCGCGGCGCGCTCGACCAGGAACGCGAGGAAGACGGCGAGAGCGCCGACGCCAGCGACGGCGAACAGGCGCCGGAAACGCGTGACTATCAGTTAGCGCGCGCTCTCGACCTGCTGCGCGGTCTCGCTCTGTTCAACGAAAGGGTGGTCAACTAGGCCGGGACCGGGCGTGAGCTCTGCGCATGGAGTGATTGATCGGAGCAGCCTTTGTCGCCTCCTTCAGAGCCCGGATCGCGGCGCGGTCGCCTGGCTCTCGGCATAGCCTGGCTGCTTGTCCTCGGACTCTTGGCCGCGTCGGGCGGCGTGATCCTCGCCGAACGGCTGAAATCACCAGCCCCCGTCCTGAGCGTCGCGATTCCGGACAAAGTCGAGCCGGAACAAGGCAACGCGGCCGCGCGCCCTGCACCCCCCGCTCAGGCGGGTACGGCGCCCCAGGCCCCGCGCGAGGCGGCGAAGGCGCCGAGCCAATCGGCCGAAACGCCGGCGGAAGCGACGCCGGAGAATACGAACAAGGAATCCGGATCAGTCGAGGCCGCGCCGACGGAGACCGCGGCACCGGCACGCCTGGAAGACTCCGGCCCTCCCAATGGCACCGAGACCCGGCCGCAGCCGAGCGAAGAGGAGCCCGGCCAAGCTAGCCCGTCAGCGGTCGCGCAAACCGAAGCCCCGGAGCCGGATCCCGCCTCGTCCGAAACGAGCCCATCGCAGGCGCCGGCACCACAAGCCGATGCGGGGGAAACCGAGGATGTGCCGCCGGCATCGCCGGCGCCGGCGCCGATAGCCTCGGACGGAACCGGCCCCGATCCGGGCGAAGAGCAAAGCGCGAAGCTCGACCTGCCGGCCTGGCAGCGCTATGGCACGAAGGGCGGGTCAGAGCCAGGGCGTGAGGCCGCCAGGCCGCAGATCGCGGTCGTGGTCACCGGTCTGGGACAGTCGGCGGCGGCGACCGAGGCGGCGATCCGGCAACTGCCCCCGGGCATCACGCTGTCCTTCAGCCCCTATGCACGGCAGCTCAATCAGTGGATCGCCCTGGCGCGGGTCAACAAGCACGAAGTGCTGATCGACCTGCCGATGGAGCCCCTGACCTTTCCCGACGACGATCCGGGTCCGCACGCGCTGCTCACGCTGCTCGACAGCGGCGAGAACCTGCGCCGGCTCGATTGGCTGCTGCAGCGCGGGAACAGCTATGTCGGCGTGACGGCACTGATGGGCTCGCGTTTCACGGCTTCGGCGCCGCATCTGCGTCCGATCTTCTCGTCGCTGAAGGAACGCGGCCTGCTTTACCTCGACAACGGCGCCAGCGCCGAAAGCGCCGTTCCCGAAGTCGCGCAGCAGTTCAGCCTGCCGCTCGTGCTCAGCGACCGCATGCTCGACCTGACCCAGGCCAGCCGCGTTGCGATCAACGCCCGGCTCACGGAGCTCGAACGCCTGGCCCTCGAGAACGACTTCGCGGTGGCGATCGGCCAGCCCTATCCGGTGACGATCGAGCGTCTCGTTGAGTGGAGCGCGGCCGTCGCCTCGCGCGGCTTCGATCTGGTGCCGATCACCGCACTGGTCGATCGCAAGCGCCGGCCGCAAGCCGTCGTCGAGACGAAGCCAAGTGGCAACCGCGAGGCCAACTGACCGCGATGGGCAAGCGCAAGAAGATGGACGAGGCCGAAACCTCGGACAAGCGGCCCTACCGGCGCGGCGTCGGGGTCGTGCTGTTCAACGCCGAGGGGAAGGTCTTTGCGGCCCAGCGCAACGACATGCCGGGCGAGGCCTGGCAACTGCCTCAAGGCGGCATCGATGCGGGCGAATCGCCCCTGGAGGCCGCGCTGCGCGAGCTGAAGGAGGAGACCGGGGTCACCAGCGTCGAGCTGCTGGCCGAGACCGATCGCTGGCTCAGCTACGACCTGCCGGAGGACCTCGCTCGCAAGGCCTGGCGCGGGCGCTATCGCGGCCAGACCCAGAAGTGGTTTGCCCTGCGCTTCACCGGCGAGGACAGCGAAGTGGACCTGAACCACCACAGCCCGGAGTTCACGACCTGGCGCTGGTCCGACCTGGCCTCGCTGCCCACGCTCATCGTGCCCTTCAAGCGGGATCTCTACCGCGCGCTGGTCGAAGAGTTCAGGCGCTTCGCCCGACCGCAGGGGTCATGAGTCGATAGACCGTGCTGACGCCGACGCCAGTCGCTCCGCATCAGTTTACTCGCTCAATAGGTCAGGACCTTCAGGCTTCAAGCGGCATGACCGCTGTGCGTCCTTCGAGACGCGCCCTGTCGGGCGCTCCTCAGGATGAGATAAATCTTTGGTGGCATTGAGAAATGTCCTCATCCTGAGGAGCCCGCATAGCGGGCGTCTCGAAGGACGCACTCTATCTGCCCAAGCCACCAATCGGCTCCGCCCTCAAACGCCGGCCGCGGCCAATCGCTGGTGTCGGAAGCGGAGCAGGCGGTAGGCGAGGCCCGCGGCCCAGCGCGCCAAGCGGCCCTGGGGATTGAGCCCCGCGGCCTTCCAGGTCATCGCGATTGCCCGCTCGACGTGCTTGGGCCGATAGAAGGCGTAGGCGCGGCGCATGTAGGCTTCGGACCAGCGCTTGCGGTCGTAGGCCTCGCCGTCGGCGTTGGCGGCGAAGTAGGCGTAAGCGAGCTCGTCGTCCTCGGTCTCACCGATCCGCGCCAGGGCGACGCGCAGGCGGCGCCACGCACTCACCTGGTCGCGCTCGAGATAGCGCTTCAAATGCCGGTAGAAGAGCTTGTAGTGGCGCAGCTCGTCGGCGGCGATCCGGCCACAGATCTCGCGCAGCACCGGCTCCTCGGCCGCTTCGCCCAAGGCGGCGTAGTATGACGAGGTGCCGACCTCGACGATGCAGCGCGCCACCAACTCACCCCAGCTCGAGCCACGCACGGACTCGGTCACCTCGAGCGGCAGGCTATAGCCGTCGGTAAAGCGCTTGAAGGCGCTGTCGTAGTCGAATTCAGGATCGGCCAGCATGGCCCAGCGCGCCAAGGCCCGCCCGTGCTGAACCTCTTCCTCCGCCCAGGCCTTGGCCTCGGCCTGAAAGCCATGGTCCTCGGGAAAGACGTTACAGAGGTAGGCGGCGTAGTCCCGGCCGTTGGACTCGACCATGCTCGCAGCCTTGACGATCGCCAACAGCTCGGGATCGACCTTCGACGCGTCAAAGGCCTCCCAGGCGATGTCGTCCAGCGTCCAGTGTTTCTCTGCCTTGGCCATCGTACAGCTTAAGGGCCCCCACCTCGTTATGATACATGGCGCGCCGCTGGCTTAAGCAGGACTTTTTTCGGACGGATCAACCCCCTCTCGCTTCGAGCATGGCCTCGCAGACGGCGATGCGCCGCTGGGCTGCCTGGCGCTGGTTGTCGTCCTTGGCGTCCTCGAGATCTTCCCGGGCGTTCCTCATGTCCTGCTGAACCTGTTCCGTGTCGATATCCTCGACCGGAACGGCCTGCTCGGCCAAAACGGTGCAGCGGGAGGGAGTCACCTCGGCGAATCCACCGGCAACGAAGATGCTGTGGCGTACTTGTCCGTCGTCGTGAACGCGAATCACGCCGGGCCGTACGCCCGAAATCAGCGGGGCATGCTTGACCAGGACACCGAAATCGCCCTCGGCACCCGGCACGACGACCATCTCGACCGGCTCGGAAAGCAGCAGGCGATCCGGAGCGACCAGCTCGAACTCGACCTTGGTTTCCATTTCAGGCCCATTTCCTAGGGGTACGCAGCGGCCGGCGCGTCATCACGCCGCTTCAGCCGCCATCTGCCTCGCCCGGGCGACGGCGTCGTCGATCGTACCGACCATGTAGAAGGCGCCCTCGGGCAGGTGATCGTACTCACCGGCACAGATGCCCTTGAAGCCACGGATGGTCTCCTCCAGTGGCACCTGTACGCCCGGTGTACCCGTGAAGACCTCGGCCACGTCGAAGGGCTGGGAGAGGAAGCGCTGGATCTTGCGCGCCCGCGCGACCGTGAGCTTGTCCTCTTCGGAGAGCTCGTCCATGCCGAGGATCGCGATGATGTCCTGCAGCGACTTGTAGGACTGCAAGATCCTCTGCACCTCGCGGGCGACGTTGTAGTGCTCCTCGCCGACCACCATCGGGTCGAGGATTCGGCTGGTCGAGTCGAGCGGATCGACGGCCGGATAGATGCCGAGCTCGGCGATCTGGCGCGACAGCACCGTCGTCGCGTCCAAGTGCGAGAAGGACGTCGCCGGCGCCGGGTCGGTCAGATCGTCGGCCGGCACGTAGATCGCCTGCACCGAGGTGATCGAGCCCTTCTTGGTCGAGGTGATGCGCTCCTGCAGGGTGCCCATGTCGGTCGCCAGCGTCGGCTGATAGCCCACGGCCGAGGGGATGCGGCCGAGCAAGGCCGAAACCTCCGAGCCCGCCTGGGTGAAGCGGAAGATGTTGTCGACGAAGAACAGCACGTCCTGGCCTTCCTCGTCGCGGAAGTACTCCGCGAGGGTCAGGCCGGTCAGGCCGACGCGGGCGCGCGCGCCCGGCGGCTCGTTCATCTGGCCGTAGACCAGCGCCGCCTTGGAGCCCTCGCCGTCGAGATTGATAACGCCGGACTCCATCATCTCCTGATAGAGATCGTTGCCCTCGCGCGTGCGCTCGCCGACGCCGGCGAAAACCGAGTAGCCGCCGTGGGTCTTGGCGATGTTGTTGATCAGCTCCATGATGATGACGGTCTTGCCGACCCCGGCACCGCCGAACAGGCCGATCTTGCCGCCCTTGGAATAGGGCGCCAGCAGATCGACCACCTTGATGCCGGTGATCAGGATCTCGGCCTCGGTCGACTGGTCGATGTACTCCGGCGCGGCGCGGTGGATCGGCGCCGTCATCTTGGCATTGACCGGGCCGCGCTCGTCGACCGGCTCGCCGATCACGTTGAGGATCCGCCCCAAAGTCTCGGGTCCGACCGGCACGGAGATCGGGGCGCCGGAGTCGCTGACCTCCTGGCCACGCACGAGGCCCTCGGTCGAGTCCATGGCGATCGTGCGCACCATGTTCTCGCCCAGATGCTGTGCAACCTCCAGGACCAGCCGCTGGCCGTCGTTCTTGGTCTCTAGGGCGTTCATGATCTGCGGCAGGTCGCCGCTGAACTGGACATCGACCACCGGCCCCATGACCTGGGTGATGGTACCGACGAGATTACCAGCCATGGATGTTTCTCCCTTGTAATCCCGCATCCTCGGTCAGGGCGGTCTGCCCCCGCCGCTCGCGGAACGTCTGTCTCACATCGCCTCCTTGGCGGAGATGATCTCGATGAGCTCTCGGGTGATCGCCGCCTGGCGCGTCCTGTTGTAGATCAGCGTCAGCCTGTTGATCATGTCGCCGGCGTTGCGCGTCGCACTGTCCATCGCGGTCATACGCGCGCCATGCTCGCCGGCATTGTTCTCGAGCAGAACCTTGAAGATCTGCACGGCGACGTTCTGCGGCAGCAGCGCGGCGAGGATCTCGCTCTCGTCCGGCTCGTAGTCGTAGCTCGCGCCCTGGGGCGTCTCGCCGAGCTCGCCTTCGCCGTCGGGCTCGGGGATCTCGAAGGGGATGAGCTGCTGCGTGGTCACGACCTGGGTCATGGCCGACTTGAACTCGGCGAAGACGATCTGGCAGACGTCGAACTCGCCGGCCTCGAACATCTCCAGGATGCGCGCCGAGATGGCCGAGGCTTTGTCGAAGCCGAGCGCCGGCTTGGCCACATCCTCGATCGTTTCGATGATCGCGCTGCTATACTGGCCGCGGAGCTGATCGCGCCCCTTGCGGCCGACGCAGAGGATCTTGAAGCTCTTGCCCTCTTCCCGGAGCCGATTCAGGATCCGCCGCGATTCGCGCACGATGTTGCTGTTGAAGCCGCCGCAAAGCCCGCGGTCCGCCGTGGCCACGACGACGAGATGCACATCGTTCTTGCCGCTGCCGACGAGCAGCGGCGGCGCGCCGACCTGATCGGCCTGGGCGGCGGCGAGCGAGCCCAGCATGCGCGCCATGCGCTGGGCGTAGGGCCGCGAGGCCTCGGCCTGCTCCTGAGCACGCCGCAGCTTGGCCGCCGCGACCATCTTCATGGCGGAGGTGATCTTCTGCGTCGCCTTGACGCTGGCGATGCGGATCCTGAGATCCTTGAGGCTCGGCATGCTGTCCCGACGCTCTACTGACCGTTAGAGGACCGAGTCCTCAGATATAGCTCTTGGCGAAGTTGTCCATGAAATCCTTCAGCTTCTGCTCCGTGGCGTCGGAGATCTCCTGCTCGTCGCGGAGAGTCTGAAGGATGTCCTTGCCGTCGCTGCGAATGGAGGCGAGCAGCTTCTGCTCGAAGTCGGTCACCTTTGTGAGCTCGAGCGCGTCCAGGTAGCCGCGTACGCCGGCATAGATCACGACGACCTGCTCTTCGACCGGCAGCGGCGTGTACTGCGGCTGCTTGAGGATCTCCGTCAGACGGGCGCCGCGCGCCAACAGGCGTTGCGTCGCGGCGTCCAGGTCGGAGGCGAACTGGGCGAAGGCCTCCATCTCGCGAAACTGCGCCAACTCCAGCTTGATGCGTCCGGCGACCTGCTTCATGGCCTTGATCTGAGCCGCCGAGCCGACGCGCGAGACCGAGAGGCCAACGTTCAGCGCTGGACGCACGCCCTTATAGAAGAGATCGGTCTCGAGGAAGATCTGGCCGTCGGTGATCGAGATCACGTTGGTCGGAATATAGGCCGAGACGTCGCCGGCCTGGGTCTCGATGACCGGCAGCGCGGTCAGCGAGCCGGCGCCGTTATCGGCGTTCATCTTGGCCGCGCGCTCGAGCAGACGCGAGTGCAGGTAGAAGACGTCGCCGGGGAAGGCCTCGCGGCCCGGCGGGCGGCGCAGGAGCAGCGACATCTGCCGATAGGAGACGGCCTGCTTGGACAGATCGTCGTAGATCATCACGGCGTGCATGCCGTTGTCGCGGAAGTACTCGCCCATCGTGCAGCCCGAGTAGGGCGCCAGGAACTGCAGGGGTGCGGGCTCCGAAGCGGTCGCCGAGACCACGATCGAATAATCGAGCGCACCATGGTCCTCTAGGGTCTTGACGAACTTGGCGACGCTGGAGCGCTTCTGGCCGATCGCCACGTAGACGCAGTAGAGCTTCTTCGATTCGTCGCCTGTGTCGTTGACCGACTTCTGATTGATGATGGTGTCGATGATCACCGCGGTCTTGCCGGTCTGGCGGTCGCCGATGATCAGTTCGCGCTGGCCGCGGCCAATGGGGATCAGGCTATCGATCGCCTTCAGGCCGGTCTGCATCGGCTCGTGCACCGATTTACGCGGGATGATGCCGGGCGCTTTCACCTCGACGCGGTTGCGCTGGGTGCTGTCGATCGGGCCCTTGCCGTCGATCGGGTTGCCCAGGCCGTCGACCACGCGGCCCAACAGGCCCGGGCCTACCGGTACGTCCACGATGGCGCCGGTGCGCTTGACGGTGTCGCCTTCCTTGATGCCACGGTCGTCGCCGAAGATCACAACACCGACGTTGTCTTCTTCGAGGTTGAGCGCCATGCCCTTGATGGCGCCCGGGAATTCGACCATCTCACCGGCCTGGACGTTGTCCAAACCGTAGACACGGGCGATACCGTCACCGACGGAGAGCACCTGACCGACCTCGGCGACTTCCGCCTCGGTCCCGAAGTTAGCGATCTGATCTTTCAGAATTGCGGAGATTTCCGCGGCACGGATATCCATTATCCAATCCCCTTCATGGAGAGGTGTAGTTGCTGCAACTGGGTTTTAAGCGACGAGTCGACCATGCGCGAGCCGACCTTGACGATCATCCCGCCGAGCAGGGTTTCGTCAACCTCCGCCTCGACGGAGACCTTGGTCCCCACGGCTTTCTTCAACACGTCGGAAACGGCCTGAAGCTGAGCGTCGCTCAACGTCTTGGCCGAAATCACCTGAGCCGTGGCTTCGCCCCGGCGGGTGGAAAGTTCGGTGAGATACGCCTTGATCATGCCCTCCAGCGCGAACAAACGGCGGTTCTGCGCGGCGGTGCCGACGAAATTGGTGGTCAGTTGGTCCATGTCCGCCTTGGCGGTGACGGCCGTCATGGCCTGAACCTGCTCGGCGCGGGTCAGCACCGGCGAGGTGATGACGCGGCGCAAATCGTCGCTTTCTTTGATCATGGACCTCAAGGCCTTGAGGTCTTCGGCGACCTTGTCCAGCTTGTTCGCGGACTCCGCCAGCTCGTACAGAGCTGCAGCGTAGCGACCCGCAAGGCCGGTGGTAGCAGTGGTCTCGGATGACACCTGGGAGAATCCCTGACCTGAGTGTTGTGCCAGGAGGCTGAAAGCCTCTCTTAACTGCAAGAGGTTTAACGCCTCTCAAAACGTCCGCCGAGCGGCCTGAAAAGTCATGCTGCTTGTGCGAAACGCGGCCGTTTTCTAACACAGGGGTCTGGGGGTTGCAAGACGACTCTTTACATATTTGTTTTCCCCGGAAATCCACGGTTTTGGCGGGTTTCCGACATACCCCGGCATATCCTTTTTTTCATATATTAGAAATTTCTCATAAAAAATACTCTAATATTTCAATAACGGCGGAGTCCCGGGCATAATTCTCTCCATCTTTTTGCTGTGAAACCTCAAATGGGGGGGTTGCGACGCTTTATGCTGCGATGCAGCATAGTGTATGGCCGGTTTGGGGCCTCACAAAAAGCTTTGCGGATCGACGTCGATTTGGATTCTGACGCCTTTTTCCTTATGCGC
>JAKSDN010000963.1 GCA_022360075.1 Kiloniellales bacterium
CGGGCCCTGGTGGGCGCTCCTCAGGATGAGGGAAATCGAGGACGGCATTAAGAAATGTCCTCATCCTGAGGAGCCCGCAACAGCGGGCGTCTCGAGGGACGCAGGATGGCATTCCAGCCCCACGTCGATTTATTCACAAGCTCTCGGCATGAGGATGATAGGTTGAGAGGGTGAGAGGAGGCTTGCCACGCCGCAAGCCCACTCTCGCCCCTCATCCTGAGCCTGTCGAAGGGTGAGGATCGCGCCGACGGTGGAACGAGCGAGCAATCCTCATGCTTCGACAGGCTCAGCATGAGGGAACGCGGCTGGAGGGCAGAAGCTAGACGATGCAGACGAGCTTCACGCTGGCGCAGTTGGCGGATCCCAACATGGCGGAGGCCGAGGGGATCCTGCGCACCTGCGTGCACTGCGGCTTCTGCACCGCGACCTGCCCGACCTACGTGCTGCTGGGCGACGAGCTCGACAGCCCGCGCGGGCGAATCTACCTGATCAAGGACATGCTGGAGAACGACAAGCCGGCCTCGGCCAAGCTGGTCAAGCACATCGACCGCTGCCTGTCCTGCCTCTCCTGCATGACCACTTGTCCGTCCGGCGTGCACTACATGCACCTGGTCGACCACGCCCGCGAGCGCATCGAGGAGACCTACGAGCGGCCCTGGGCCGACCGTAGCCTGCGCAGCTTGCTCGCCTGGTTGCTGCCCTACCCGGACCGATTCCGGGCGGCGCTGGTCGGCGCCTGGCTGGCCCGGCCTCTGGCGCCCCTGCTGGAGCGCATCCCGGGACTGGAGCGCATGGCGGCCATGCTGGCGCTGGCGCCGAAGGCGCTGACCGGGCCGAGCCCGCTGGACCGGCCGGGCATCTATCCAGCCGAGGGGCCCCGGCGGGCGCGCATGGCGCTGATGACCGGCTGCGCGCAGAGGGTGCTGGCACCCTCGATCAACGAGGCGACGATCCGGCTGCTGAACCGGCACGGGGTCGAGGTGGTGGTGACCGCCGATCAGGGCTGCTGCGGCGCGCTGGTCCACCACATGGGCAAGACCGCGGCCTCGCACGAGGCGGCCCAGGCCAACATCGCGGCCTGGATGGCGGAGGTCGAGGGCGAGGGTCTGGACGCGATCGTGATCAATGCCTCGGGCTGCGGCACGACGGTCAAGGACTACGGCTACATGCTGCGCAACGACCCGACTTGGGCCGAGCGCGCGGCGACCGTCTCAACCCTCACCAAAGACATCACCGAGGTCATGAGCGATCTCGGCCTGAAGCCGCAGGCGCGGCCGACCGGTCAGCGCCTGGCCTATCACTCGGCCTGCTCGATGCAGCACGGCCAGCGCATCCGCGAGGCACCCAAGGTGCTGCTGCGCCAGGCCGGCTTCGAGGTGGCCGAGGTGCCCGAGGGCCATCTCTGCTGCGGCTCGGCGGGCACCTACAATCTGATGCAGCCGGCGATCGCGCGGCGCCTGCGCGACAGAAAAGTCGCGAACATCGAGCGCACCCGCCCCCAGGCGATCGCGACCGGCAACATCGGCTGCATGAGCCAGATCGCCGGCGGCACCAAGATCCCGCTGGTGCACACGGTGGAGCTGCTCGACTGGGCCACGGGCGGGCCCAAGCCCGCGGCGCTCGGCGAAGGCGGCTGACTTCGGCGCACACGCGCGGCTCACGCAGACGTCATCGGACTCAACGCCCGATTTTGTAATGTTTGTGTAAAGGCTCGTTATCTGGCCTCGGGCAGGTCCCCACATCTGCGGCAAATGGACCAGCCAGACCCATCCCCCTTTGCCGAACCCGCGCCAACGCAGCGAACGCTGGCGTCACTATGGCACGAGTCCGCCGCTCGCTTCGCGGAGCGGCTCGCGATCGCTGACGGCCAGGTGAGCCTGAGCTACGGTGCGCTCGACGCCCGCGTGCGGGAGCTGACGGCACGGCTCGCGGACGGCGGCGTCGAGCCCGGCGACCTCTGCGGTCTTTATCTGGAGCGTTCGATCGATGCCGTCGTCGCCATGCTGGCGGTCGCGGCACGGGGCGCGGCCTGGCTGCCGCTGGATCCGAGCTATCCGCTGGGCCGCCTGCGCCTGATGGCGCAGGACGCGCAAATTCGCCATTTGGTCAGCGACCGGGACGCGACGGGCTTGCGCCTGGGCGAACAGGTCGGCGTATACCACCCGCAGCCGCCGGAGCCAGACGCGATCGGATTGCCGGGCGCATGCCTCGCAGCGCAGGGCTCGGACATCGCCTACGTGATCTACACCTCCGGCTCGACCGGCCGGCCGAAAGGGGTGCAGATCGAGCATCGCTCGCTGATCGCCTTCATATCCTCCATGCAGGCGCTGCTCGAGGTCGGGCCGAAATGCCGCTTCCTCTCCGTCAGCTCGCCGAGCTTCGACATCGTCTTGCTCGACGTCTTCCTGCCCTTGTCCTGCGGCGGCTCGGTCATGCTCACAGCCCCGCAGGAATCGCGCGACGGCCGCCTGCTCAAAGCGCGCGTGGAGCGCGAGCGGCCGAGCCACTTCCAGGCCACGCCGGCAACTTGGCGCATGTTGCTGGCAGCCGGCTGGCAAGGCGATGCGAACCTGACGTTGCTCACCGGCGCCGAGGCGATCGCGCCCGCCATGGCACGCGACCTGATGCAACGCAGCCGCGCCGTCTGGAACCTCTACGGTCCCACCGAAACCACCGTCTGGACCACCGCCGCCTGCCTCACCGAAACCGACTTGGCCGCCGGCCGGATCCCGATCGGCCGCCCCTTGCCCCATGCCGAGGTGGAGATCACCGACGCGTCGGGCCAGCCTATCCCCTCGGGCGAGATCGGCGAGGTCTGCATCCTCGGCGCCGGCCTCGGCCGCGGCTACATCGGCGACCGGGCGCTCACGGCCGAGAAGTTCGTCGCCCTGCCGAGCGGGCGTGCTTATCGAACCGGTGATCGTGGGCGCCTCGAGCCGGACGGTCAGCTCAGCTTTCACGGCCGGATCGATCATCAGATCAAGCTCAACAGCTTCCGCATCGAGCCGGCCGAGGTCGAGACCGTGCTCAGGTCACATCCGGCGGTGCGAGACGCCGTGGTCGCGGCGAAAACGATCGGAGATGGCGAGCCGAAACTGGTCGCTTACGTGGTGCCTTCCGAGTTCGACGCGAACTGGAGCCGGCGAACGCGCCTGGCCGCCCACTGGCGCGCGATCTGGACACAAGCTTACGAGGAACGCCGCGCACGATCGAACGACCCGACTTTCAACACGGCGGGCCTGATCAGCAGCTTCAACGGCGCGCCAATTCCAGAGGCCGAGTTGCGGGAATGGCGCGACGAGGCCGTCGCACGCATCGCTTCTCTCAATCCGGAGCGCATCCTCGATCTGGGTTGCGGCAGCGGCCTCATGCTGTTCCCGCTGGCGCCCCTCTGTCGCCGCTATGTCGGGGTCGACTTCTCGCCGGTCGCCATCGCCGATCTGCGGCGCGAGGCTCGCGCCCGAAACCTCGGTCACGTCGAGCTGCTGGAGCAATCGGTCGATGAGGCCGATGGCATAGAGGACGCCGGCTTCGAC
>JAKSDN010000182.1 GCA_022360075.1 Kiloniellales bacterium
GCGGGCTTGGAGTGCTCCATGATGATCGCGACCGTCGGCCCCGACAGCGAGAAGCTGGGGTGCTGGAACGGCCGGCTCTTGAGGCCGCGCGTGACCATCAGCCGGGCGTGCACGTTGTCGCTCATGTTGTTGGCGCGCGTCGTCGCCACAAGCGCCTCGGTCACGGCCTCGCGCGTCATGCCAATGTCGAGATCGAGCGCCAGGCTCGCCTCGAACAGCCGATCGAGATGCTCGTCCAGAAAGGCCCAGACGCCGCGATGCAGGCGCAGGCCCTCCCAGATCCCGTCGCCGAGCATGAAGCCGGAATCGTAGATCGAGACCTTGGCCTCGGCGCGCGGCAGGATCTCGCCGTTCACGTAGCAGAAGATGGCCTCGTTGCGCGCGTCGTCTTCCGTTTGGTGCGCGCTCACCTCGTCCGGCATCTAGAGCCCCTCCGGGACCAGTCCGCTCTTCGCGGCGTCGAAGCGGAATTCGGCGACATAGTTGGCCTTCATGTAGAGCGTGAAGCGGTCGCGGAATTGATGGGTATGGGCATGGGCCAGGCGGTCGGCCTCCTCGACATCGCGCGCCGCGATCGCCGCGATCATCTCGCGGTGCTGGTCGGTCGGCAGGTGCTTGCGGTCGGTCTGTGCCAGGTACCCGAAATGCAGGTGCAGGAGACGGCGGCCCTGGTCGAGCAGCTCGCTGTACTGCCGGATCAGATAGGGGTTCCGGCCCGCCTCGGCGATCGACAAATGGAAGGCCTTGTTCGAGGCCGACATCGCCAGGTGGTCGAAGCGTTCGACATCGTTATCGAAGATCTCGACCTTGCGGGTCATGTTGGCGAGATCCGCCTCGGTGCGGTGCTGCGCCGCGAGCCGCGTGTTGACGCGCTGCAGGATGTCGAGCGCCTCGATATAGCGCGGAAACGCGGTCAGATCGATCGGCGCGACGAGGGTGCTGCGGTTCGGCAGCATGACGACCAGGCTCTGTGCGGAAAGCCGGCTGAGCGCCTCGCGGATCGGCGAGCGCGACAGCCCGAAGCGCCGGGCGAGCTGAGTCTCGTCGAGCGGGGTGCCGGGCGCCAGCGCGAGTGACAGAATCTCGCCGTGCAGCGTGTCGTGAACGTATTGCGCGCCAGCGCCGCGGGCGGGGCGGGGCGAGCCGCTCGGCTTCGCCGCCTCTCCGCCTGCCGTCTCCGCGATTGCCGTCATCGAAACCAAGCCTCCGCCACGCCTTCGTTCGCGAGGGATTTCTTTGTCGACGCGTTATCGACAAGTTGTATAATCTTGACGACTTGTTGTCGACAAAAATTTCGTCGAAGAGGGAATGCCGCCGTGACCGCCGCCGCGCCGAACATCCTCCTGTTCATGGTTGACCAGCTCACCGCGTTCGCCTTGAAGGCCTATGGCGGGACGGTCTGCAAGACGCCGAATCTCGACCGATTGGCCGCGCGCGGTGTCGTTTTCGAGAATGCCTACTGCCCCTATCCGCTCTGCGCGCCCTCGCGTTTCGCCATGATGGCGGGGCGGCTGCCGTCGCGCATCGGGGCCTTCGACAACGGCGCGGAGTTCACTGCCTCGACGCCGACCTTCGCGCACTATCTACGCCTGCGCGGTTACTACACCTGCATCGCCGGCAAGATGCATTTCGTCGGGCCCGACCAGCATCACGGCTTCGAGGAGCGGCTGACGACGGAGATCTATCCGGCGGATTTCTCTTGGACGCCGGTGGCCGGCTACAAGGACGGCAACCCGGACGACGAGCGGCGCTACGCTGCCGGCGTCTCGACCATCGACACGATCCTGGATGCCGGGCCGAAGGCGCGCACGATGCAGATCGACTACGACGAAGAGGTCGTGCACCGGGCCGTGCGCGAGCTCTACGCGCGGGCCCGCTCGGGCGACGGTAGGCCTTTCCTTCTGACGGTCTCGCTGACCCATCCGCACGACCCCTATGCGATCACCCGGGCGTACTGGGAGCGATACACGGACAGCGAGATCGATGCGCCGCGGGTCGGCTTCGTGCCGCTCGACGAACGCGACCCGCATTCGCGCTCGCTGTATTTCCACTACGGCCAGGACAAGACCGAGATCACGTCCGAGGCCTATCGCCGGGCCCGGCGCGGTTACTACGGCATGATCTCCTATGTGGACGATTTGTTCGGGCAGGTGATGGCGGCGCTCGAGGGCGCGGACTTCGCCGAGAACACCGTCGTCCTCTTCACCTCGGATCACGGCGACATGATCGGCGAGCGCGGTATGTGGTTCAAGAAGACCCTGTTCGAGCCCGCGATCCGCGTTCCCTTGATCATCGCCCATCCCGGACGCTCCGCTTGTCGGGAGCCGGCGCCGGTGTCTTTGGTCGATGTCTTGCCGACGCTCCTGGAGCTGACGGGCACCGACGCGGAGGCGATCCGAACCCCGCTCGACGGGCGTAGCTTGGCGCCCGCGCTGGACGGCGGCCGTCTCTCGGGCCCGGTCTTCGTCGAGCACATCGACGGCGGCACGGCCGCGCCGCGTGTCATGGTCCGCGAAGGCGCGATGAAGCTCGTCTATTCACGGGCTTATCCCAGCCAGTTCTACGATCTTGCCGCCGACCCGGACGAACTGGACAACCTTGCCGGATCTTCCGACTACGCCGAAATCGAAGCGCGCTTGACCGCGCTCGTCGAAGAGACCTGGGGCCTCGAGGCGCTCGCGGAAGAGGTTAGCGCCAGCCAGAAAGCGCGAAAGCTGATCGACGCCGCCCTCGGCCAGGGGCGGCGCGAGCGCTGGGACTTCGTCCCGAGGCTGGAGGCAGAGAGCCAACGCTATGTTCGCCACGGTGACGCCTTCCCGGACGTCGAGCGGCGCGGCTACTTGCCTTACGGTTCCGATTGACGATCAAGATCGGGGCACGCCACCGGGATAGGGCCGCTCTTTGCAAGTTTTTGCACAGCTCGAAAACGGACCTCCGACATCCCTTCTAGCGTCTTCGGCGTAACAAATTGAAACTATTCCTCAATTTGTGCATCTGCGAAATCGGTCTCGTTCGGCCAGAAGCTGGCACGCCGTTTGCATTCCGTTGAAGTCAAAAATACGGGCGTCCCGGCGTCCAGACAAAACGGAGGAAGAGGCGTGAAGGTACCCCGACAAACGAAGCGTTGATTCGCCCACCCGCTGCATGGCGGGTAGAGCGGCCGTCACTGTGTCGAACTGGTGGGTCGAGTCCGGCCCGGCGGAACTGCCGGGACCTGGACGCCGAAAGTTGTCTATAGTGACATATCGTCGCTCAATCCCGGCGCGTGCTGAGGGCTTTGGTCGCTCAGGTCCGGTCCTCGCATTCCCGCGCCATGATCGTTCGATCGCAGTAGTTCCACGCGAGTCCAAAACGGGAGGATTGAAATGAGTTTCTGCAGAGTTATGGCCGCGACTTTTGCGGTGGTGCTGGCCGCAGGCGCGACCAACACCGCCAACGCGTCGGGTGCCTGTCAGGATGGCGAGATCGTCATCAAGTTCAGCCACGTCACCAATACGGACAAGCACCCCAAGGGCGTTGCCGCCTCGCTCCTTGAGAAGCGCGTCAACGAGGAGATGAACGGCAAGGCCTGCCTCGAGGTCTTCCCGAGCTCGCAGCTCTACAACGACGACCAGGTGCTCGAGGCGATGCTCGCAGGCGACGTCCAGCTCGCCGCGCCGTCGCTTTCGAAGTTCGAGAAGTTCACCAAGAAGTTCCGTCTCTTCGACCTGCCGTTCGTCTTCGACGACATCCACGCGGTCGACCGCTTCCAGAACTCCGAAGACGGCCAGAAGATGAAAGACGCCATGCGCCGCCGCGGTCTCCAGGGCCTGGCCTTCTGGCACAACGGCATGAAGCAGATCTCCGCGCGCAAGCCGCTGATCGAGCCCGCCGACGCCGAGGGCCTGAAATTCCGGGTCCAGCCCTCCGATGTGCTGGTCGCGCAGATGGAAGCCTTGAAGGCCAACCCGCAGAAGATGGCCTTCTCCGAGGTCTATGGCGCGCTGCAGACCGGCGTGGTCGATGGCCAGGAGAACACCTGGTCCAACATCTACGGCCAGAAGTTCTTCGAGGTCCAGGACGGCATCACCGAATCCAACCACGGCATCATCGACTATCTGGTCGTGACGTCGAAGAAGTGGTGGGAAGGTTTGCCGGAAGACATCCGCACCGAGTTCAAGACGATCCTCGACGAGGTCACGGCAACCCGTAACGCCGAGTCGACCCGGGTGAACGAGGAGGCCAAGCAGGCCGTCATCGATGCCGGCGGCGTCGTTCGGACACTCACTGCCGAGCAGCGGCAGAAGTGGGTCGACGCGATGAAGCCGGTCTGGTCGAAGTTCGAGAAGGACGTCGGCGCCGATCTGATCGCCGCCGCGCAGGCCGCGAACGCCACGAACTGAGAAACCTGAAAGGACCCTGGTCCGGCCCGAAGCGGGCCGGACCAGGGCCTACAACGACGGGCAGGGGGGAAGAATGCACGCGCAACCGAAGACCAGGCTCGGGCGTGTGGTCAATGACATCGAGGAGACGCTGATCGCGCTCATCCTCGGCTTGATGACCTTGATCACCTTCGCGAACGTCATCGCGCGCTACGTCTTCAACGCCAACATTCTCTGGGCACTCGAGACCACGGTGTTTCTCTTCGCCTGGCTCGTCCTGCTGGGTGCCTCCTACTGCGTGAAGATCCACGCGCACCTCGGTGTCGATGTCGTGTTGAACATGGTCTCGGACGGCACGCGCCACATCCTGGCGATCATCTCCGTCGTCGCCTGCCTTGCCTTCTGCATCCTGCTGCTGATCGGCTCCTGGAACTATTGGGCGCCCTTCGCCGCCCTGCCGATGCTCGACGGGGAGCTCAACGACCAGGCTTGGTACGAGGTCAACGACATCCCCATGCTGGACTTCCTGCGCTTCATCGAGGAACCCATGAACGAAGGCGAGGCCTACGAGAAGCTGCCCCGCTTCATACCCTACGCCGCCCTGCCGATCGGGCTCACGCTCTTGACCTTCCGCTTTGCCCAGTTGGCCTGGCAGGTGCTCCGCGGCGAGACCGATCGCCTCATCGCCAGTCACGAAGCCGAGGATCTCGTCGAAGAAGCCGCCGCCAAGGCGGATCGGGAGGGTTGAGCCATGGATGTCGCATTCCTCTTCATCATGGTGATCGGCCTCCTGCTGATTGGCGTGCCGATCGCCCTGTCGCTCGGCCTGAGCTCGATCATCTTCCTGATGGTCTATTCCGAGGCCTCCCTCGGCTCGGTCGCGCAGACTCTGTTCAACGCCTTCGCCGGTCACTTCACGCTGCTGGCGATCCCCTTCTTCATCCTGGCCTCGACCTTCATGTCGACCGGCGGCGTGGCCCGGCGGATCATCCGTTTCGCCATCGCCTGCGTCGGCCATTTCCAGGGTGGCCTCGCGATCGCCGGCGTCTTCGCCTGCATGCTCTTCGCGGCGCTTTCCGGCTCCTCGCCGGCCACGGTGGTCGCGATCGGCACGATCGTCATCGCCGGCATGCGCCAGGTCGGCTACACGAAGGACTTCGCCGCCGGCGTGATCTGCAACGCCGGCACGCTCGGCATCCTGATTCCGCCTTCGATCGTGATGGTGGTCTACGCCTCGGCCGTTGACGTCTCGGTCGGCCGCATGTTCCTGGCCGGCGTCATCCCCGGCCTGCTCGCGGGCTTCATGCTCATGGTCGGCATCTACATCACCGCCAAGGTGCGCGGCCTGCCGGCGCAGGAATGGGCGGGCCTGCACGAGATCCTGGCCTCGGCCCGCGATGCGTCCTGGGGCCTGCTGCTGATCGTGATCATCCTCGGCGGCATCTACGGCGGCATCTTCACGCCGACCGAGGCGGCAGCGGTTGCGGCCGTCTATGCCTTCATCATCGCGAACTTCGTTTACAAGGACATGGGCCCGCTGAAAGGAGAGGGCGATCATCGCCACTCCCTCCTGTCCCGGCCCCAGAGCCTGCTGACGGTCTTCCTGCACCCGGACACCAAGCACTCGCTGCTCGAGGCCGGCAAGACCACGATCATGTTGCTGTTCATCATCGCCAACGCGCTGATCCTCAAGCACGTGCTGACCGAAGAGCAGATCCCGCAGACGATCGCTTCGGCCATGCTGGACGCGGGCTTCGGGCCGATCATGTTCCTGGTGATCGTGAACCTGATCCTGCTGA
>JAKSDN010001475.1 GCA_022360075.1 Kiloniellales bacterium
CTGGACCAGAACCGTCCCGTCTACGGCCTCACGACCGGGCTCGGCCCGCGCGTGACCCATCGCCTGTCGCGCGACGAGATGACCGCCTTCTCGCGCCTCACGGTGCTCGGCCGGAGCGTCTCGCTCGGCCCGCCCCTGCCCGAGCCGGTGGTGCGGGCGATGATGGCCGTGCGCCTCAACGGCTTGCTGGCCGGCGGCGCCGGGGCGACGCCGGCGGTCGCCGAGGCCCTGGCCGAGATGCTCAACGCCGGCGTCCATCCGCTGGTGCCCGCGATCGGCTCGATCGGCGCGGCCGACCTCTGCATGATGGCCCATCTCGGCCTCGCCCTGATCGGCGAGGGCGAGGTCACGGTCGCGGACGAGCGCCTGCCCGCCGCCGAGGGCCTGGCGCGCGCCGGGCTGGCGCCGCTGGTGCTGGCCCCCAAGGACGGCCTGGCGATCTGTAACGCCTCCTCGGTTTCGGCCGGTCTCGCCGCCCTGGCGCTGGCCGACGCCGAAGCGGCCCTGGCCATGGCCCAGGCCGCCGCCGGGCTCAGCTTCGAGGGCTTCCGCGCCAACCTCTCGCCCTTCGACCCGCGCATCGTCGCCGCCCGCCCGCAGCCGGGGCAGGTCTGGGCGGCCGAGGGTCTGCGCGATCTGCTGGCCGGCAGCCTGCTGCTCGAGGCCGGCGCCGCGCGGCGCCTGCAGGACCCGATCTCCCTGCGCTGCGTCGCCCCCGTGCACGGCAGCCTGCGCGCCGCCCTCGATTTCGCTGCGCCCGCGGTCGACGCCGAGCTGAACGGCATGGCCGACAACCCGCTGGTCCTGATCGAGGACGACGAGATCCTGTCCAGCGGCAACTTCCTCACGCCCCTGCTGGCGCTCGCCATGGACAGCGTGACCATGGCCATCGCCCAGGTCGCCGCGCTCTCGCTGGGCCGCAGCGGCAAGCTGCTGCTCGAACGGCTGAGCGGCCTGCCGCCCACGCTCTCGCCGCACGGCCCCAGCCGCTCGGGCTTCGCGCCGTTGCTGAAGGCCGGCGAGGCCCTGGTCGCCGAGATCCGCCACCTGGCCCAGCCGGTCTCGGCCGAGCCGCGCTGGGCCGCCGACGGCGTCGAGGACGAGGTCACCAACGCGCCACTCGCCGCGCGCAAGGCCGGCGAAGCCGTCGAGCGCCTGCGCCTGGTGCTCGCCATCGAGCTCGCGGTGGCGGCCCAGGCGGTGGAGCTGGCCAAGCCCGAAAGGCTGGGCCGGGGCCCGGCCGCCGCGCGGGCCGCGGTACGCGAGGTCGTGCCGCCGCTCGATGAGGACCGCGCGCTGTCGTACGACATCCAGAAGCTGGAGGAAGCGCTGCTAAAGGAGGGTCAGCTTCTGGCGCGGCTTTGACCGCGTGTGTCACGCGTTGAAAGCGCTCGCCGCTCCTTCACTGTCATCCTCGGGCTTGACCCGAGGATCCATGGTCGGACCAGGCTGGGACAGTGCCTTTGATTGACGCTCCCGTGCCTCGGCACAATGGATGCTCGGGTCGAGCCCGAGCATGACAGCAATAAGGTTCGGGATTACTCGTGACTATCCGAGCCAACGGCTACGAGAGGATCACACCCCGCTGGGGCGCGGCCGCTTGAACACGAGGACCGCGTCTTGCGTGCGGCCCTGGTAGAGCGCCGTGGCCATCACGGAGACCAGCTCCCAGCCCTGGGATCCTGCTTCCTCGAGCGCGCTGTTGAGCTCCGGCAGGTCGATCTTGCCGCCCAAGAAGCCCTTCAGGCGCAGCTTCACGGTCTTGTAGTCCCAGCGCGTCTGGCCCGCGCTCATCTCGATCGAGTTCACGACCCCGCCCCCTGTCGTCGCCAACGCCTCGCCGTTCCGAACGGGCGCGAGGAGGATCGCAGAACAAGATTGTCTCTTCGTTACCGGTCCGCGAGCGCCGTCAGGGCCTTGCGATAGCGGCTGAAGATCGCCGTCTCGTCCTCATGCCGGCCCTCGCGCACGCGCCAGCGGCCGCCGACCATGACGTCGCGCACCGGATTGGCGTTTCCGGCGAATACCAAGGCGTCGAACAGCAGATCGTCCGGCTTGTCCCACAGCGTCGGGGCGTCGGCGTCCAGGACCAGCAGGTCGGCGCGGCAGCCCGCCGCCAGGCTGCCGATCGGGCGCCCCATGGCCTGGGCGCCGCCTGCCAGCGCCGCGCGGACCAGCAGGGTGCCGACCGAAGCCTCGCCGACGGCCAGCAGGTTGCGCTGCTCGTGACGCAGGCGCTGGCCGTACTCGAGCCAGCGCAGCTCCTCGATCGGGCTGACCGAGATGTGGCTGTCCGAGCCGATGCCCAGGCGGCCGCCCCGCTCCAGGTAAGGGCGCGCGGGAAACAGGCCGTCGCCCAGATTGGCTTCCGTGGTCGGGCAGAGCCCGGCCACCGCGCCGCTGTCGGCGATGGCGGCCGTCTCCGCCTCGTCGATATGCGTGGCATGGACCAGGCACCAGCGCGTATCCGGCCGGAAGTGCTCGTAAAGCCGCTCGACCGGGCGCCGGCCGCTCCAGGCCAGGCAGTCCTGCACCTCCTTCTGCTGCTCGGCGATGTGGACGTGGATCGGCGCGCCGGGATCGAGGCGATCGAGCCCGTCGAGCGCCGCGCCCAGGCTGTCGGCTGTCACCGCCCGGAGAGAATGCGGCGCCAGGCCGATGCGCACCTGTGGATCCTCGCCGTGGTCGCCCCGGATCGCCTCGACGATCCGCAGCAGCTCATCGGGGGCGTTGAGAAAGCGGCGCTGGCCCGGACTGGCCGCCTGCCCGCCGAAACCGCCATAGCCATAGAGCACCGGCAGGAGCGTGATCCCGATGACGCTGGCCTGCGCCGCCGCCACGACGCGGCGTCCCATCTCGGCCCGGTCGGCATAGGCCCGGCCGTCGGGGCCGTGGTGCAGGTAGTGGAACTCGCCGACGGCCGTGTAGCCGGCCTTGAGCATCTCGACGTAGAGCTGGGCCGCGATCGCCTCGACCTGATCCGGGCTCAGGCGGTCGAGGAATCCATACATCACCTCGCGCCAGGTCCAGAAGGAATCGCCTTCGCCGCTGGCGCGCTCGCCAAGCCCCGCCATCGCCCGCTGGAAGGCGTGGCTGTGCAGGTTCGGCATGCCAGGCAGAACCGGCCCGGCGAGCCGCTGCGCGCCGTCGGGCGCTGCCCCGCTTTGCACGTCGACCAGGGCCCCGGCCGCGTCGATGTCCAAGCGCACGTCGCGCGCCCAGCCCTCGGGCAGGAAAGCGCGCTCGGCGAAAAGGGCGGTAACGGTCATGGCTGTGCAGAGGTCCTTTGCGGGAAGGCGCCCGGGACAGTATGACGGGGGCCATGGCGAGACAACCGCGCGAAAGGGGACGGGGTCATGTGGGATCGGCTTTGGCACTCTGCCCGCCTGGCCACGATGGTGCCGGGCGGCACGCCCTATGGCGCGATCGAGGACGGCGCCATCGCCGTTCATGACGGACGCATCGCCTGGGTCGGCGCGACCGGAGATCTGCCCGGGCCCGCCGCCGGCCTGGCCAAGGACGTCGCGGACCTGGAGGGCCGCTGGGTGACGCCGGGGCTGATCGACTGCCACACCCATCTGGTCTACGGCGGCGACCGCGCCGAGGAGTTTGAGCTGCGCCTGAAGGGCGCGAGCTACGCCGAGATCGCCCGCGCCGGCGGCGGCATCCGCTCGACCGTCGCGGCGACCCGAAGCGCAGACGAAGCCGCACTGACAGCGAGCGCCCTACCCCGCTTGCAGGCGCTCCTGGCCGAAGGCGTGACCACGGTGGAGATCAAGTCCGGCTACGGCCTGGAGCGGGAGACCGAGCTGCGGCAACTGAAGGTGGCCCGCGCGCTCGGCGAAAAACGGCCGGTGACCGTGCGCACGACCTTCCTCGGCGCCCACGCCCTGCCGCCGGAGTTCGAGGACCGGTCAGATGCCTATATCGATTCAGTGATCGCCATGCTGCCCGATGTGGCGGCCTCGGGTCTGGCCGATGCGGTCGATGCCTTCTGCGAGACCATCGCCTTCACGCCCGAGCAGACCGCGCGGGTCTTCGCCGCCGCCCGCGAGCAGGGCCTGCCGGTCAAGTTGCACGCCGATCAGCTCTCCGACCTGGGCGGCGCGGCGCTCGCCAGCCGCTTCGGCGCGCTTTCGGCCGACCATCTGGAATACACCAGCGAAGCCGGCGCCGCGGCCATGGCCGAGGCGGGCACCGTCGCGGTGCTGCTGCCCGGCGCCTTCTACGTGCTGCGCGAGACCCAGCTTCCGCCGATCGAGCGGTTTCGCGCGGCGGGCGTGCCGATCGCGATCGCGACCGACTGCAACCCCGGCAGCGCGCCGGTCACCTCCCTGCTGCTGATGCTGAGCATGGCCTGCACGCTGTTCCGCCTGACGCCGGAGGAAGCGCTCGCCGGGGTGACCCGCCATGCCGCCCGCGCCTTGGGAATCGGCGAGAGCCACGGCACGCTGGCCGTCGGCATGGCCGCAGATCTCGCGGTCTGGGATATCGAGCGGCCCGCCGAGCTTGCCTATCGCGTCGGCTTCAATCCCCTCGCCTTCGCGGTCAAGGCCGGCGTAGCGAGCGGAGAGGCCTCAGGGTAGGTTGGCGAGCGCGGCGGTGAAGCCGCTGAGCGAAAAGGGAACCGCGACCGGCCGGCCGTTGGGGTCCTGAAAGGTCACTCGGCCCCCCGCCCCGGCCTTGAAGCCGGCGACATCGCTGTCTTTCAGGCGGAACTGGATATGGCAGCCGTCGGGCATGCAGCGCTCGAAGGCGAGCCTGATGATCTCGTTCTGATCGACCTGAAGTTCGGCGCCCGGCGGCAGCCGAATGCCCAGCGGCAAGCTGATGACCGCGATGGGCACCCTTTCGGCCGAGACGTAGCCGATGGCCATGCGCATCATCGGTTGCTGGTTCTGATTGTTCACCACGTGCTGGACGATGTAGCAGCCGCTGTCCGACTCGTTCTGCGGCTGTTCGTCGCACATGATGGTCCAGTCCTTGAACTTCTGCCCGTTCGGCGACTGCGCCCGCGCGTCGCTCCAGGCAAAGACCATCGCCGCCATCATCGCGCTCGATACGCAACAAAGAGGTAACCGGCGTAGCACTTTTGGGACTCTTGTCATTCGCTATCCATGAGGGTCGGCAGGACGGCAGGTCAAGCCGTCTCCTCGGCCCAAACAATGACCGCCTCCAACAGCCGACGCAAGACGGGCCGAATCCCCGCGGCCAAATCCTCGCGAAACCCGAAAGGCGGCGATTCATCCATATAAGTGATCTGCGAGAGCTCGAGCTGCAAGGCATGGCGGGCCTCTTCCGGCCGGCCGTAGCGCCTTGTGATAAAGCCGCCCTTGAAGCGGCCGTCGACGACGTGGCTGAAAGCCGGCGCAGCATCCGACAGGACCGGCTCGATCCGCGCGATGAGATCGGCCGCCGCCGTCGTGCCGCCCGCCGTGCCGAGGTTCAGATCCGGCAAGCGGCCCTCGAAGAAGCGCGGCACTTGGCTGCGGATCGAATGGGCGTCCCAGAGGATCACGACATCGTGACGCTGTCGCAGGTCGTCCAGGGCGGCTCGAAGCCTGTCGTGGTAGGGCCGCCACAGGCTCTCGCGCCGCGCGGCGACCTCGTCGGGATCCGGCGCCTGGCCTTCCTTGTAGAGCGGCAGGCCGTCAAAGCTCGTCGTCGGGCAAAGCTCGGTCTCGCTCGCGCCGGGATAGAGCGGCGCCCCATCCGGCGCCCGGTTGAGGTCGATCGCGTAGCGCGAATGCGTAGCCGCGATCACCGAGGCGCCCAGATCCTCGAGGAAGTCGTAGAGCCGGTCGACGTGCCAGTCGGTATCCGGCACGCCCGATGCCGCCTCGCTCATGCGCGCTGCGATGTCCGGCGGCACATAGGTGCCGACGTGGGGCATCGAGACCAAGAGGGGCGTGTCGCCAGCGGCGAAGCGAAAGACGTCCATGCCTGTACCTCGGGTTTCGCCCTCTGGCCGGAAGCAGCCGGGCAGGATATACAGGATCTAGGCTATAGCGGTCCGGACCCGTGATCGACAAGGCCCTGGGACCGGCCGTCCCTTGCGCCACACAGCACGCAAGACCAAGCCGCCAAGCAATGACCCGGCCAGGGGGAGGATCAGTCTTGGGCGAAGACCAGCGAATTGACAACACGCGCCGTATCCGCGCGCCACGCGGCGCCGAGCTGAACGCCAAGAGTTGGACGACCGAAGCGCCGCTTCGGATGCTGATGAACAACCTCGACGCCGAGGTCGCGGAAAAGCCCGAGGCGCTAGTGGTCTACGGCGGCATCGGGCGTGCGGCGCGCAGTTGGGACTGCTTCGACCGCATCGTCGCCTGCCTGAAGGAGCTCGAGGAGGACGAGACGCTGCTGGTGCAGTCCGGCAAGCCGGTCGGCGTCTTCAAGACCCATGCCGATGCCCCGCGCGTGCTGATCGCCAACTCCAACCTGGTACCCCATTGGGCGAATTGGGAGCATTTCAACCAGCTCGATCAGAAAGGTCTGATGATGTACGGCCAGATGACGGCCGGTTCCTGGATCTACATCGGCAGCCAGGGCATCGTGCAGGGCACCTACGAGACCTTCGTCGAGATGGGCCGCCAGCACTACGGCGGCGACCTTGCGGGCAAATGGATCCTGACCGCCGGTCTGGGCGGCATGGGCGGCGCCCAGCCGCTTGCCGCGACCATGGCCGGCGCCAGCATGCTCGCCATCGAGTGCCGGCCGAGCCGCATTCAGATGCGCCTCGACACAGGCTACCTCGACAAGAGCTGCGACGATCTCGACGAAGCGCTGCAGATCATCGAGACGGCATGCGAAAAGGGCGAGGCGGTCTCGGTTGGCCTGCTCGGCAACGCCGCCGAGATCCTGCCCGAGCTGGTGCGCCGGGGCGTCAAGCCGGACGCGGTCACCGACCAGACCAGCGCCCACGATCCCCTGAACGGCTATCTGCCGGCCGGCTGGAGCCTGGAGCGCTGGGAAACGGCGATCGAGCGCGAGCCCGAGAGCGTGGTCAAGGCGGCGCGCGCCTCCATGGCCCAACACGTGCGGGCGATGCTCGACTTCAAGCGCCAGGGCATCCCGACCTTCGACTACGGCAACAACATCCGCCAGGTCGCGGTCGAGGAAGGCGTCGAGGACGCCTTCGATTTCCCGGGCTTCGTGCCCGCCTACATCCGGCCGCTGTTCTGCAAGGGCATCGGCCCCTTCCGCTGGGCCGCGCTCTCCGGCAATCCCGAGGACATCTACAAGACCGACGCGCGGGTCAAGCAGATCATCCAGGACAACGCCCACCTGCATAACTGGCTCGACATGGCGCGCGAGCGCATCCACTTCCAGGGCCTGCCGGCCCGGATCTGTTGGGTCGGCCTGGGCGAGCGGGCGAAGCTCGGTCTCGCGTTCAACGAGATGGTCGCGCGTGGCGAGCTGGAGGCGCCGGTGGTGATCGGCCGCGATCACCTGGATAGTGGCTCGGTCGCCAGCCCGAACCGCGAGACCGAGGCCATGAAGGACGGCTCCGACGCCGTGGCCGACTGGCCGATCCTGAACGCGCTGCTCAACACCGCGGCGGGCGCGACGTGGGTGTCGTTCCACCATGGCGGCGGAGTGGGCATGGGCTACTCGCTCCACGCGGGCATGGTGATCTGCGCCGACGGCACGCCGCAAGCGGCCAGGCGCATCGAGCGGGTCTTGTGGAACGATCCGGCCAGCGGCGTCATGCGCCACGCCGACGCCGGCTAC
>JAKSDN010000570.1 GCA_022360075.1 Kiloniellales bacterium
CAAAATCTGCTCTTAAGAACATGCGCTCAAGCGCCCGACCCTAGTGGTTCAATTCCGACACTTGAGTCCGATGAAATTGGATCAAGTGTCGACCAGAATTGAACCCAAACAAAAAGTTGCCTATTGGAGCGGCCCGACATACCGGGATCGGAATGTCGGAGTCGTACCACTAGACCGCAGTCTCGATATCTGTCTTCGCGAAGTCGTCTCCAACGTAGAGCAGTGGTGCGTCGAGAACCTTGGCAAGGGCGTAGGAGAAACAATCGCCGAAGTTCAAAGTGGCCGGCGCGCCGAAGCCGCGGCCGAAGGCCACGCGGGCCTGAAGAGCCGTACGGGCCTGAGTTTCGTCCACGGGTGCCAGCGCGATGCCGGCCTCCGTCAAGAAAGAGTCGAGCTCATCCTGCGCACTTGCCGGTTCGCTTCTCCTCCGGCCAGCGAGCACCGTGCCAACCTCGACGTAGGAAGCGACCGACATGACCCTCTCCCGATCAGCCGTGAGCCTCTCGACAAGCCTGTGGCTGTCCGGCTCGGCAAAGATGATGGCGGCTACCGCCGACGAGTCGACGACGATCACGATTTCTCGCCGGCGGCCGCGTCCCACTCGGCTTTCGTCACGGGAGTTGCGTCGTAGTTCTCACGAATGCGCGATGCGAGCGCTTCAATCCGCTTCGGCATGTCTGCTTCGGCCTCGCGCTCAGCGCGCACGCGCTCCAAGCGTTCTCTTAACGCCGTGGTGACGGCTTCGGTCAGCGTCTCGCCGGTCAAGCGCGAGAGCGCCCGTGCCAGGCTGTCGGCCTCCTCGGTCTTTACGCTCAGAGCCATAGCAACGTCTTTCTAGATGCACTTTCTAGATATCGTATAGAGGCCCTGATTTCCAGTAGTCTCCATACTTCCCGGAAGGAACATATGAATGAGCCCGCTCCTCAACTCGGGAATGCGCACTTTCATGCCTGCTGCCGGCAATAGGTCTCGCGCATGCGCGAGGCGGCCAGAAGGGCCAGGGCCGCACAGGCCGGTAGGGTGATGAAGGCGAGCGCATAGCCCTCCAGAGAGTAGATCCGTGCACCGTCGAGCGTGCGGCCGTCCCAACCTAGGTCGAGCAGCCAGCCGAGGAAGGGCTGCAGGAGCGCCCCGGCGCCGACGGCGGCCATGTTGACGAAGCCGGTCACCGCACCGCTGATCCCGATCGGCGAGAGCTCGCGCGCGGCGGCGAAGGTGATGACCATGGCGGCGCTCGCCAGCCCGACCAGGAACAGCAGCGGCCAGGCCGCGACCAGCGGCAGACCGGGCACGTAGAGCAGCAGCAGCCAGCCGACGAGCGCGACGGCGGCCGCCAACGCCATGGGCCGCCGGCGCCGGCCAATGCGGTCGGAGATCCAGCCGCTTGCCGGCGCGCCGAGCGCCCAGCCGAGCATCACCAGCGAGGCCGAGCCGGCCGCCGCCGGGCGCTCCAGGCCGTGAAGCTGCATCAGGTGCGGCACGCCCCAGAGGCCGGCGTAGGACAGCAACGGCCCGGTCATGAGCCCGCCGAAGAGCGCGATGATCCAGTTCTGCCGATTGGCCAGGACCCGGCGCAGATCGCTCAGGATCTTGCGGGATCCGGCTCCTCTTTCGGCCGACGGGTTGTCCGGCGGCCGGTCCCTGACCAAGAGCCAGATCACGGCGGCCAACAGCAGCGCGAAGAGACCGGCGCCGGTCAAGGCGCTGCGCCAGCCAACGGCCTGCACGACGGCGGCGAGCGGCGCCTGCCCGGCGACGCCGCCGATCATGGCCACCAGCATCGTCAGGCCCGAGACGAAGGCGAAGCGGCTTGCCGGAAACCACTGACCGGCGATCTTGAGCGCGCCAACGAAGCCGACGGCCGAGCCGAGGCCGACGAGCAGGCGGCCGAGATAAGCGAGCGAAAGGCTGTCGGCACCCGCGAACAGCAGGCTGCCGGCCCCGGCCAGGAGCATGCCGCCGGTCAGCATGCGCCGCGGTCCCCAACGGTCGAGTCCCATGCCGATCGGAATCTGCAGGCCGGCGTAAACGTAGAAGTAGATCGCCGAGAGATTGCCCAAGACCGCGCCCGAGACGGCGAAGTCGCGCATCAGCTCCTCGACCATCACGCTGGGCGCGACTCGCTGAAAGAAGGCATAGCCGAATGACAGCGCCGCCGGCGCCCAGATCAGCCAGGCCAAGCGCTCGGCCCGCGGCTTCGGTCTCGCGGCTTCGCTCATGGATTTCCTTGCTTTCGGTTGGTCGGGCGGCAGCGGAGGGCACGCTCATGAATAGCAGAGTCCACAGCTCACGCCCTAGCGCCGAGCGCCGACGGTCCGAGAGTATCACCCCCACCCCAACCCTCCCCCATCAAGGGGGAGGGAGCTATAGTGGCGGTAGGTCTCGTCCTATTCCCTCCCCCTTGTGGGAAGGGCTAG
>JAKSDN010000956.1 GCA_022360075.1 Kiloniellales bacterium
TCACCGCCGGCACCATCGTCGCCTACGTCTGGTTCACTTTCGCGGTCACCGAATGGCGCCTGGCCTTCCGCCGCCAGATGAACGACGCCGACAGTGCGGCCAACACCAAGGCGATCGATTCCCTGCTGAACTTCGAGACCGTGAAGTACTTCGGCAACGAGGGCCACGAGGCGCGGCGCTACGACGTCGGCCTGCGGCAGTACGAGACCGCGGCCGTGCGCAGCCGCACCAGCCTTTCGGCGCTCAACATCGGCCAGGCGGTGATCATCTCGGCCGGCGTCACCGGCATGATGGTCATGACCGCCATGGGCGTGGTCGGCGGGACCATGACCGTGGGCGACTTCGTCATGGTCAATGCCTACCTGCTGCAAATCGCGATCCCGCTCAACCTGCTGGGCTTCGTCTACCGAGAGATCAAGCAGTCGCTGGTCGACATGGAGACCATGTTCGACCTGCTCGACGTCGATCCCGAGATCTCGACGCCGCCCGATGCCGGCGCCCTCGCGATCGAGGGCGGCGCGGTCGCCTTCGAGGACGCACGTTTCGGCTACGACCCGCGCCGGCCGATCCTCAAGGGCGTCTCCTTCGCCGTGCCGGCCGGCAAGACGCTCGCCATCGTCGGGCCGAGCGGGGCCGGCAAGTCGACCATCAGCCGCCTGCTGTTCCGCTTCTACGACGTGACCGGTGGCCGCATCGCCATCGATGGCCAGGACATCCGCGAGGTGACGCCGGAATCCCTGCGCGCGGCGATCGGCATCGTCCCCCAGGACACGGTGCTGTTCAACGACACCGTCGCCTACAACGTCGGCTACGGCCGGCCAGAGGCCCAACGCGAAGCCGTGATCGAGGCGGCCAAGCTGGCGCGCATCCACGACTTCGTCGAGGGCCTGCCGGACGGCTACGAGACCATGGTCGGCGAGCGCGGCCTCAAGCTCTCCGGCGGCGAGAAGCAGCGCGTGGCGATCGCCCGCACGCTGCTCAAGGGCCCTTGCATCTTCCTGTTCGACGAGGCGACCTCCTCGCTCGACAGCAAGACCGAGCGCGAGATCCAGCGGAGCCTGCGCGAGGTCTCGCGCAACCGCACGACGCTGATCATCGCCCACCGCCTCTCCACCGTGGTCGAGGCAGACGAGATCATCGTGCTGGAGGCCGGCGAAGTGGTCGAGCGCGGCCGCCACGGCGCGCTGCTCGCCGCCGATGGCCGTTACACCGAAATGTGGCGCCGCCAGCAGGCCGAAGCGCGCGAGGAAAAGGCCGAGCGGGCCGCCGAGTGAGGCAATGTTGCGGCGCAGCATTGCTTTGCTCATCGTGAGAGAAATCTCGACCAGGCCTGTCATAAAAGCTTGATTTTCGTCCCAAGCGGACCA
>JAKSDN010000800.1 GCA_022360075.1 Kiloniellales bacterium
CCTTCCGCATCGGCCGATGGGTCGTCCGGGTCGTAGTGCAGCACCGACGGGGGCGACTTCGGCACGGTCTGGCCGCGCACCGTGCCCTCGGGACCGCTGGCCGCCACGACCCGCTGGGGCGTGAAGCCGCCTTCGGTCGCGCGGTCGCTGCGCGCGCCGGCGCTGCCGAGATTGGCGACGTTCTGGGCCGAGACCGCGAGCCGCTTGCTCTCGGTCGCCATGCCCGACAGGGGCACGCCAAACAGTCCGTTCATGTCTCCTCCAGACTCCCTCCACGCTAAGATAGGATATCAAGTTCAATAAATCAAATATTTGTTTTTATTACATTTTTTTGTCGAATTTACACCAAATGCTATGCACTTGCCGCATGCCTGTTCCGCGCCTATATCAAATCGACATATTTCGCTTGGCATTATCTCGGTTCGATATATATCTCATGGACGATTCCAAGAGGCGCCCATGGATGCGAAGACCCTTTGTCTGGCGGTGCTCGCCCGCGGCGACGCCAGCGGCTACGAGATCAAGAAGACCCTGGAAGAGGCGCCGTTCAGCCACTTCCAAGAGACCAGTTTCGGCTCGATCTACCCCGCCCTGACGAGGCTCACCGACGATGGCCTGGCCAGTTGCCGGGAGATGCCGCAGGAAAAGCGCCCGGACAAGAAGGTCTATTCGATCACGACGCAAGGAGCGCGCGCGCTGATCGCCGCTCTAACCGACGGCCCGGCGCCGGACAAGTTCCGCTCCGACTTTCTCTTCGTCCTGTTCCACAGCCACCTCTTGCCGGCCGAGCACATCGCCCGCGTCATCGACGAGCGCCTGGCCGAGTACGAGGAGCGGATCGCGCACATGGAGAGCTGCGACCTGTCCGCGACCACGCCGGGGCGATGCTTCGTGCATGGCTATGGCCTGGCGCTCTATCGCGCGGCCACGGAATACCTGCGTCAGCAGCGCGACCAAGCCATCGCCGGCAGCGCGGACGCCGGCAAACTGGTGGCTGAATAACGACGCGGCCAGGAGGCCGCGCGACCGACTTGGGGAAGCCTCGTCCAGGCAGACCGTATGACTAGGGACGACTGCTAGAGGTTCGATTCGTGAAGATCAGAGGATCCTTCATCATTGCCGGCGTGCTGGCCGTCGCGGTCGCGGGCTGGGTGCTTTCCGGCCAGGTCGACCAGGCGCAGCGCCAGGCCGAGGCACAGAAGCCGCCGGCCGAGCTCGATCACGGCGCGCATGTCCGCCAGGTCCGCGTCCGGAACATGACGGCGCAGCCCTACAGCGCCCAGGTGATCCTGCGCGGCCGCACCGAGGCGCTGCGGATGGTCGACGTCAAGGCCGAGACCTACGGCCAGGTCGTCGAGCTCGAGATCGAGCGCGGCGACCGGGTCGCGCCGGGCCAGCTCATCGTCCAGCTCGACCCCGAAAGCCGGCCGGCCCGCCTCAAGGAAGCCCAAGCGCTCCGCGAGCAGCGCCGCCTCGAGTTCGAGGCCGCGCAGCGGCTCAAGGAGAAGGGCTTTCGCGCCAAAACCCAGTTCGCGGCCTCCCAGGCCAACCTCGACTCCGCCGCGGCGGAGGTGCGGCGCGCCGAGATCGATCTAGAGAACACGAGGATCGTCGTGCCCTTCGAAGGCATCGCCGACGACCGCATGGTCGAAGTCGGCGACTTCGTGGAGGTCGGCGATTCGATCGCCCGCATCGTCGACCTCGACCCCATCCTGGTGGTCGGTGAGGTCAACGAGCGCGACATCGACCGCATCGCGGTCGGCGCGGTCGGCACGGCCCGCCTGGTCACCGGCACGGAGGTCGCCGGCACGGTGCGCTTCATCGCCTCCATGGCCAATCCCCAGACCCGGACCTTTCGCGTCGAGCTTGAGGTCTCGAACCCCGACGGCGCCATCCCGGACGGCGTTTCGGCGGAGTTGAGCCTGCCCCTCGGCGAGGTCCGGGCGCATCTTGTGTCACCGGCGATCTTGACCCTCACCGACGACGGCGACGTCGGTGTCATGACCATCGAAGCCGACGATCGGGTGCGCTTCCGCGCTGTGGAGCTGATCGACAGCACGGCCAAGGGCATATGGCTGGGCGGCCTGCCCGAGACCGTGACCGTGATCACGGTCGGCCAGGAATTCGTCAAGGACGGCCAGAAGGTCAAGCCGGTCGACGAGGAAAGCCTCTCCCAGCCGGCAGGCGGAGGGGCGACTTCGTGAGCGCCATCATCGACGCGGCGGTCACCCATGCCCGCACGGTGGTCGCGACCCTGATCCTGGTCCTGATCGCGGGCAGCTACGCCTACTACTCGGTCCCGAAAGAGGCCGATCCGGACATCGACATCCCGACGATCTACGTGAACCTCAGCCATGAGGGGATCTCGCCCGAGGATGCCGAGCGGCTCCTCATCAAGCCGATGGAGGAGGAGTTCCGCAGCATCGAGGGCGTCAAGGAGATGCGTGCCACGGGCTATCAAGGCGGCGCCAACGTGCTGCTCGAGTTCGAGGCGGGCTTCGATGCCGACACCGCGATTGCCGACGTCCGCGAAAAGGTCGATCTGGCCAAGCCCGAGCTGCCCGAGGATTCCGACGAGCCGACAGTCCACGAGATCAACCTCGCCCTGTTCCCGGTGCTGGTGGTCACACTCTCAGGCGACCTCCCCGAGCGCACGCTGCTGCGCCTGGCACGCAACCTTCAGGACAAGGTCGAAGGTGTCTCGAGCGTGCTCGACGCCCAGATCGCGGGCGACCGCGAAGAGCTGGTGGAGCTGGTGGTCAATCCGCTCGTGCTGGAGAGCTACGGCCTCGATGCGCGCGACATCATCGACGCGGTAAGCCGCTCCAACCGGCTGGTCGCCGCCGGCTCCCTGGACACCGGGCAGGGCCGTTTCGCCGTGAAGGTGCCGGGCCTCTTCGAGAACGCCACGGATATTCTCGACATGCCGGTCAAGGTGAGCGACGACGCGGTCGTGCGCTTCCGCGACATCGGCATGCTGCGCCGAACCTTCAAGGACCCCGAGGGCTTCGCCCGCATCAACGGCCAGCCCGCGCTCGCCCTGGAGATCCGCAAGCGCACCGGCGAGAACATCATCGACACCGTCGACCAGGTGCGCGCGATCGTCGAAGCCCAGCGCGAAGTCTGGCCGGAGGAGGTCAAGGTCAACTACGGCCAGGACAAGTCGACCAACATCAAGATCATGCTCTCCGACCTGCAGAACAACGTGCTGAGCGCGGTGCTGCTGGTCATGGTCGTGATCGTCGCGGCGCTTGGCCTGCGCAGCGCGGGGCTGGTCGGGGTGGCCATCCCCGGCTCCTTCCTGACCGGCATCCTCGTGCTGGCGAGCGCCGGCCTGACGGTCAACATCGTCGTGCTGTTCAGCCTGATCCTGGCGGTCGGCATGCTGGTCGACGGTGCGATCGTCGTGACCGAGTACGCCGACCGCAAGATGAGCGAGGGGCTGCACCGGCGCCAGGCCTACGCCATGGCCGCCAAACGCATGGCCTGGCCGATCATCGCCGCGACCGCAACCACCCTCGCCGCCTTCCTGCCGCTGATGTTCTGGCCGGGCATCGTCGGCGAGTTCATGAAGTTTCTGCCGATCACCCTGGTCGCGACGCTCAGCGCTTCCCTGCTCATGGCCCTGATCTTCGTGCCGACTCTGGGCTCGATCTTCGGCAAAGCCGGCAGCGGCAGCGACAAGCAGACGATGAAGGCCTTGGCTGCCGGCGAGAGCGGCGATCTCAGCCAGGTTCCGGGCTTCACGGGCGCCTACGTGCGGCTCTTGCGCAGCGCGATCAGCCGGCCGGGCTTGGTTCTGGCGCTGGCCGTCGTCGTGCTGATCGCGGCCAACTGGGCCTATGGCCGCTACGGCCGGGGCGTCGAGTTCTTCCCGGACGTCGAGCCGGACAACGTGGCGCTCTGGGTCCACGCGCGCGGCAACATGTCGATCTACGAGCGCGATCAGCTCCTGTTCGAGGTCGAGGAGCGGATCCTCGAGTTGCAGCGCGAGCGCGGCGAATTCCATACGATCTACGCCCGCTCCGTCGCCTCCTCGGGCACCCAGCGCGACGACGAACCGGAGGACCTGGTCGGCACGATCAGCCTCGAGTTCACCGACTGGTATCTGCGCCGCCAGGCCGACACGATCCTGGCGGAGATCCGCGAGCGCACGGCCGATCTTGCCGGCATCAGCGTCGAGCCGCGCAAGCAGGAGGCCGGACCGCCCGTCGGCAAGCCGATCCAGCTCCAGGTGGCGTCGGACAAGCCCTCGGCGATCCCGCCCGTGGCGCGGCAGATCACCGACGCGATGGAGGAGATCGGCGGTTTCGTCGACATCGAGGACGGCCGCCCGATCCCGGGCATCGAGTGGCAGCTCAAGGTCGACCGCGCCCAGGCCGCGAAGTTCGACGCCGACGTGACGCTGATCGGATCCTATGTCCGCATGATCACCAACGGCATGAAGCTCGGCGATTACCGGCCCGACGATGCCGACGAGGAGATCGACATCGTCGTGCGCTTGCCCGAGCGCTACCGCAACTTCGACCATCTCGACCAGATCCGCGTGCAGACCTCGGTCGGCATGATCCCGATCTCGAACTTCGTCACGCGCGAGGCCCAGCCCAAGGTGACGCTGCTGCGCCGCTCGGACGGCAGCCGAGCGATGACCGTGAAGGCCGACGTGGCGCCGGGCCTGCTGCCCGACGACAAGGTCCGCCAGCTACGGCAGTGGCTCGCGGGCGCGGAGATCGATCCCAACGTCCGCCTCGCCTTCAAGGGCGAGGATCAGGAGCAGAAGGAAGCCCAGGCCTTTCTCTCCAAGGCCTTCCTGGTGGCTCTGTTCATGATGGCGATCATCCTGGTCACCCAGTTCAACTCCTTCTACAGCGCGTTTCTGATCCTCTCGGCCGTCGTCATGTCGACGATCGGCGTGATGATCGGGCTCCTGGTGATCGACCAGCCCTTCGGCATCGTGATGTCTGGCATCGGCGTGATCGCCTTGGCCGGCATCGTCGTGAACAACAACATCGTGCTGATCGATACCTTCGACCGCCTGCGACTCACGACGGACACTGTCGAAGAGGCGATCCTGCGCACCGGCGCCCAGAGGCTTCGGCCTGTGCTGCTGACGACGGTGACGACGATCCTGGGACTGATGCCGATGGTGCTCGGCATGAACATCGACCTCTTCGCCCGCGACGTTCTGGTCGGCGCGCCCTCGACCCAGTGGTGGCGCCAGCTCTCCACGGCCATCGTCTTCGGACTCGGTTTTGCGACGGTGCTGACGCTCGTGGTGACGCCCTCGGCCCTGATGCTGCGGGCCAACGTCCAGGCCTGGCGCGAGCGGCGGCGGCTGCGGCGGGCTGCCCGCAAGGATCAGGAGGCGCCGCTAGCCGGGCCGGCGTCGCCGGAAGCCGCGGAATGACCTGAATCGGAGGCGACGGCTATTCGGCCGCGCTGCTCCGGCCGTCGTCGAAAGGCTCGCCCTTGGTGTTGACGACCTGGACCCGGTTCTCGCGCTCGCGGCGGCGGAAGACGACGCTGGCATAGGGAATCGACAAGAGATAGGCGATGCAGGTCAGGGCGAGCGTGATCCAGGGCTCGCTGATCAGGAATGCGAACAGGGCGCCGACCGCGAGCAGGACGAAGACGACGTAGCGGCCGGGCACGCGCACCGTCTTGAAGGCAAAGGTCGGAATGCGGCTGACCATGAGCGCCGCGACGCCGGCGAGCGTGATTCCGGTGACGATCGGATTGGCGAAGATGGTCTCGCCGAACTCCAATCCCAGCGTGAGCGGCAGGACCGCGAGGCCGGCCGCCGCCGGGGCCGGGACACCGACGAAGTAGTTGCGCGCCCAGCTCGGCTGGCGCTCCTTGTTCTCCAGCGCGACGTTGAAGCGGGCTAGGCGCAGCGCACAGCAGACCGCATAGAGCAGGGCCAGCGCCCAGCCCAGACCGCGCGCCTCGTGCAGGCTCCAAAGGTAGATCACCAGGGCCGGCGCCACGCCGAAGCAGACCACGTCGGACAGCGAGTCGAGCTCCGCGCCGAAGCGGCTCGTCGCCCGCAGCGCCCGGGCGATGCGCCCATCGAGCGCATCGAGCACCGCAGCCACCAGGAGCGCGATGACCGCGCGCTCCCAGGCTCCTTCCAGGGCGAAGCGGATCGCCGTGATCCCGGCACAGAGGGCCAGCAAGGTCAAAAAGTTCGGGATCAGCCGGTTGACCGACTGCCCATCGCCGAGGCCGCGTCGTCGCATCATCGGATCTCCCCGAGACGTTGCCCCTCGTCCGAAGCCAGATCGGCGAGCACCGTCTCGCCGGCCACCGCCCTCTGCCCCACGGCAACCAGAGGCGCGACACCCTCCGGCAGATAGATATCAGCGCGGCTGCCGAAGCGAATCAAGCCGTAGCGCTCGCCCGCACGCACCATCTGGCCGCTCTCCAGATCGCAAACGATGCGCCGGGCGACCAAGCCGGCGATCTGGACGAAGCCGAGCGCCTGGCCGTCGGCGGTCTCGACCCGCACGGCCTGGCGCTCGTTCTCCTCGCTGGCCTTGTCGAGTGCCGCGTTCACGAAGGTACCGGGCCGGTAGTCCACCGCGGTGACCCGACCGTCGACCGGGACGCGATTCACATGGACGTCGAAGATATTGAGAAAGATGCTGATCCGCGGCAGCGGCTGGTCGCCGAGCTCGAGCTCGGGCGGCGGGACGGCCGATCCGACCGCCTGCACCCGCCCGTCGGCGGGGCTGACGACGAGACCGGCGCGCAGCGGCACGGTCCGCGGCGGATCTCTGAAGAAATAGACGCACCAGGCCGTGGCGACCAAGCCGAGCCAGAACAGTGGCTCCCACAGGAAGCCGAGAACAACGGCGACCGCGAAGAAAACGCCGATCAGAGGCCAACCGGCCTTGTGAATCGGGACCAGAACCTGGCTGAGCAAGCAGTGCACTCCCTCTGGTGGACGCCCGGCATTAAAGAGCAACGGGCCGAGTCGCGCACGGGCTTCCTCGAATCGCGCGCTCGTGAGCGCGGAGCGCTGCCAGGCGCAGCGCTCCGATACGGCCCGCAGCCGGCAAATCCGCGGAAACTGGGCGCTGAGGCGTCACGGAAAACGGAGCAAAGGCCCGACGACCTCCGGGAGAAAACGCCGCGTGACATGCAGCCTGGGGGCGCACATACTGCGGCCATGCAGCATCCCCTCGCCCGCCGCCCCGAAATCCATCTGATCGGCGCCTTCTTGA
>JAKSDN010001464.1 GCA_022360075.1 Kiloniellales bacterium
CTCGCTCCAGGGTGACATGGACGTGGTGCTGGTCGACGCCAAGGCCGGCGCTGCTCAGGCCGCCGCCGAGACGGTCGTCAAGCGGCTGGAGCGTCTGGTCGAGAAGGGCCGGCTGACCGGCGAGGCGGTCGCGGCCATGAAACGGCGCCTGACCGTGGCCGAGGGCGTCGAGGGACTGGCCGATTGCGACACCGTGGTCGAGGCGATCTTCGAAGACCTGGAAGCCAAGCGCGCGCTGTTCCAGCAGATCGAGGCCGTCGTGAAGCCCGACTGCCTGATCGCGACCAACACCTCCTCGCTGCCGATCGCCTCGATCGCCCGGGTCTGCGAGCACAAGGCGCGCATCGCCGGCATGCACTTCTTCAACCCGGTGCCGCTGATGCGCCTGGTCGAGATCATCGAGGGCCCGGAAACCGCCGCGGAGACCGCCGCGGCCCTGGCCGTGCTCGGGGAGCGCATGGGCCGCACCCCGGTCCAGGTCAAGGACAGCCCCGGCTTTCTCGTGAACCTCGCCGGCCGCGCCTTCTCGACCGAGGGCCTGCGCCTGCAGCAGGAGGGCGTGGCGAGCCCGGCCGAGATCGACGCCATCGCGCGCGACGGCGGCGGCTTCCGCATGGGCCCCTTCGAGCTGATGGACCTGACCGGCATCGACGTGAACTATCCGGTGAGCGAGATCGTCTTCAAGGAGTTCCAATACGACCCGCGCTTGCGCACCACTTCGCACCACAAGCTGCTCTACGAGGCCGGCCGCTTCGGCCGCAAGACCGGCGCCGGCCACTACCGCTACGACGAGGCGGGCAAGATGCTGGCGCCGCCGAGCCCGGACCACGCGCCGACGGGCCCGGCCGCGGCGCGCGTGGTGCTGGCGAGCGATGACGAAGCTCTCGCATCCTTGCTGACAGAAGCGGGCCTCAGCCTGTCGTCCGAGGACGACGGCCGGTCGCCGCTCGCCGCCGCCCTGCTCGGCGAGGACTGCACGACCTTCGCCGCGCGCAGGGGCGCGGACCACCGTCGCCTGGTCGGCATCGACCTGACGGGCGACACTTCGAAACGGATCACGCTCATGGTCCCGCCCGGCGCCGAGCCGGCGGCGCGCGACGGCCTCGCCGCGGCGCTGATCGGCAGCGGCCGCAAGGTCACGGCGA
>JAKSDN010001443.1 GCA_022360075.1 Kiloniellales bacterium
CGCGAAGAGAGATCCTGAAGCGGACCGTTCCCAATCAGGGGGCGACGATCGATTGGCTCATGGACAACGGCTTCGAGATGGCCCCGGAATGCCCCGCCATCCTGCACCTTCACGAAGCCTATGGGATCGCACGCACCTATTGGGGCATCGACGGTGGGCTATCCGTCCTAAAAACGGTGATTCCCCTCTTCGATGAGGCGATCGGGAGACCGAACGCCGAGATCCTCTACCGTCATCGCGCCGTTTCGCTCATCACCGAAGACCTTGGCGTCGTGGGCGTTCGCATCGCCGATGTCGAGACCGGCGCCGAGCAGGAGGTGAACGCGAAAGCTGTCGTTCTGGCGAGCGGTGGATACGGGGCCAACGCAGCCTTGTTCGCGCGCCTGACGAACGGCCGGCCGCTCGTGACCGCGGCGATGCCCACCTCGACAGGTTCAGGCTTGGAGATGGCGGAGGACATCGGCGCCGAAATCGTTGGAGCGGAGCTTTTCCTGCCGACCTACGCCGGCGTCGTCTCCGAGCCTGATGGAAGCAGAATTGTCTGGCGGCAGATGCCAAGCCTCACCCCGCAGGTCCGTCAGCCGTGGGAGTTGCACCTGGCGCCGGACGGATCGCGGTTCGTGCGGGAGGACGATCCCAGCGTGGACGCACGCGAGCATGCGCTCAACGCCATACATGACCTGACTTTCTGGTGCGTCTTCGACGAAGCGATCCTGGCAAAGGCTCCGCCGCTTCTCCCGGGCTGGAGCGATGCGGAGCTGGAGGCGGCCTGGTCGACGCACCCTTCGTTCGTTTCGGCCGCTTCGCTGGATGAGCTGGCCGCGAAGACCGGGATGTCGCCCGACGAAGCCCGCCAGTCGATCTCGGTCTACAACGCCGCAGCCGAAGGGCGCGCGGCCGATCCGACCGGACGTGTTCACTGTCCGCAACCCATCACTGGACCTGCTTTCAGGGCGATCAGGATGCACGGCATTATCTTGAAGACACCTGCGGGATTGAGCGTCGACGATCAGCTCCGCGTCCGTCGTGCGGACGGACGGGCCATCGACGGGCTCTACGCCGTCGGCGAGGCGATCGGCGGCTCGACCCTTTCCGGAAGAGGATTTGTCAGCGGCATGAGCGTCACGCCGGCGCTGACTCTCGGCCGCTGGCTGGGTCAGTCCCTGGGGAGCAGATTTCGTGCGGAGGAAGCGCGATGAGCCAGACGGGGGCGATCCGGCGCGGCTTCGTGGATGTCGACGGCGGACAGGTTCACTACCGCTTCGCAGGCGAACCGGGCGGGACACCGCTCGTCCTCATCCATCCATCTCCCGGCTCTTCGAAGCAGTTGGAAGGTCCCATCGCCCATCTGGCAAAGCTCGGCCGCCATTGCATCGCACCGGATACCGCCGGCAACGGAGATTCCTCGCCTCTGGCGCTCGAGCAGCCCTCGATCGCGGATCTCGCCGATCGGGCCTATGCAGCGCTCGACAAACTTGTGACTGGTCCGTTCGATCTCTACGGCAGCCATACCGGAGCTTCGATCGCGATGGAAATCGCGATCGCGCACCCTGACCGCGTGCGCAGCCTGACTCTCGACGGGATGGGCCTATACTCCGGCGAGCTCCAGACCGAGGTGCTCGAGCGTTATGCTCGCGAAATTCGCCCCGATGCCGAAGCCACGCATTTGATGAAGGTCTGGCACTTCTGTCGCGACCAGTACCTGTTCTGGCCCTACTACAACCGCACCGCCGACGGACGCTTGCCCAACGGGCTTCCGAGCGACGATGACCTGCACGACTTCGTGGTGGAGGTCCTCAAGTCGATGCATAGCTATCACCTGAGCTACCGCGCGGCCTTCCGTCATCCGAAGCGCGATCGCCTGCCGCTCATCGAGGTCCCCTCGCTTGTGGTTTGCTCGCCGTCGGACATGCTTTACGAATATTTCGACATGGTGGCCGAGCTCGTGCCGAACGCCCGCAGAAAGGCCCTGTTACCTTGGGACAATCCCGAGCATCAGGATCATGCGGCCCGCGTCATCGACGCGTTTCTGAGAGAAGTCCGGAGCCTATAGCCAGGTTTCGAGACGGCTGCTGCCGGTCGCTTCAATGCCGGCACCCTGCTTGTCGGGGCATCGCCCGATGGCGGGTCCTACTGGCCCTTTTCGACCGGTGCGGCGCCGGCAAGTTTCGGTGACCGCCCGCGTTTGGCCTGGTCCGTAGACCGCCACTGTCGCGATGACTCGCCGCCGGTCCGCACCAGATCCATCTGCAGATTGTAGCGATCCGGGCGGTAGACGGCGGAAAGATACTCCATACCCCGATTGTTCTGCCCGTAAACCACGCGGCGGACCGAAACCAGGGGCGCGCCGACGTCGATATTGAGCGCTTCGGCAATGTCTGGGCCCGCGAGGACTGCGCTGATCTCCTGCCGTGCATATTGCGAGCGCAAACCGCTACGCTCCATCAATTCCAACAGCGGCGTCTGTGCCAGATCCTGTTCGGAATAGACACGGCCAATCCGTTCGGGGACGAAGGCCTCAAGGTAGGAGAAGGGGGTGCCGTCCACCAGGCGCACGCGGATGGATCGCTGGACCTGCTCGTCGGGCTGCAGCTCCAGCGCCTCGCGCACGCGCCGCGGCGGGCCCGTGTATGCGAACGAAAGCAGCCGCACGTCGGTTGAACGACCCATCTCGATCAAGTGGGAGAAGACGTTCGCGACATCGGTAATGAGCGTCCGGACCTTAGGCTCCTCGCCGCGAACGAAAGTGCCGGAGCCCTTGCGGCGCTCCACCAGCCCTTCTTCGGCGAGCCGCGCGAGCGCCCGGCGCACGATCACGCGGGAAACCTCGAAGTCCTGCGCCAAGGTCGGTTCACCCGGCAAGCGCAGCCCGGCCGGCAAGTCGCCGGACACGATCTTGTCGCGCAGCAGCAGATAGACTTTTTGGGTTTTCAGCGGTTCGCTTGCCAAACGCAATTTCGCGCCACCATGTACAATTTTGGAGAACGAAGCTGTATGACTTGCATGACAAGCTGCGTCAACCTACCGGAGCACGATGGCATAATTCCTCGCGGTCCGGTGCTACGGCCTTGCCACACAGGTGGTGTACAAAACCAGGCTATCCGACGAGCCGGCGATCTTGGTCTGCGAAAATCCTATCCAGTCATGGCCGAGCGGGTTGCGTTCGTCTGCCGGGAGTAGCCAGTCGCTTGAATTCCGTCCACTGGCAAAGTGTTTGGCCAGAGAGCCTTCAACCGTCCAAACAATGCCGAGGTCGGCCGGGGCGGGACCGCTGCCGA
>JAKSDN010000074.1 GCA_022360075.1 Kiloniellales bacterium
GACGAGGGGCAGGGAAAGATGGCGGCAGGCTCGACGAAGAAGGGCGGAGATTGGCAAATCGGGATCGACCGGGGCGGCACCTTCACCGATGTGGTGGCGCGCCGGCCCGATGGCCAGGTGGTAAGCCACAAGCTGTTGTCCGAGAACCCGGAGCTCTATCCCGACGCCGCGCTGCAGGGCATCCGCGACCTGCTCGAGGTGCCAACGGGCGCGCCAATCCCCGGCGACGCGCTCGCGGCGGTCAAAATGGGCACGACCGTCGCCACCAATGCGCTGCTCGAGCGCAAGGGCGAGCGCACCGTTTTGATCGTCACCAAGGGATTTCGCGACGCGCTTCGGATCGCCTACCAGAACCGGCCCAAGCTCTTCGTGCGCCGGATCGAGCTGCCCGAGCTGCTCTACGAGACGGTGGTCGAGGCCGAGGAGCGGGTGACCGCCGAGGGCGAGGTGCTGCGACCGCTCGACACGGCGGCGCTGCGCCGCGACCTGGAGGCTGCCTACGCCGAGGGCATCCGCTCGGCGGCGGTGGTCTTCATGCATGGCTATCGCTATCCGGCACACGAGCGCGAGGCCGGGCGGATCGCCCGCGAAGTCGGCTTCACCCAGGTCTCGATCAGCCACGAGGTCAGCCCGCTGATGAAGCTGGTCTCGCGCGGCGACACCACCGTGGTCGATGCCTATCTCTCGCCGATCCTGCGGCGCTATGTCGACCGGGTCGCGGGCGAGCTGGGCGATACACGCCTCATGTTCATGCAGTCGAGCGGCGGCCTGACCGACGCGCGGCTGTTCCAGGGCAAGGACTCGATTCTCTCCGGACCGGCCGGCGGCATCGTGGGCGCGGTGCGCACCGCGGCCATGGGCGGCTTCGAGAAGCTCATCACCTTCGACATGGGCGGCACCTCGACCGACGTCGCGCACTACGACGGCGCCTACGAGCGCGCCTTCGAGACGCTGGTGGCCGGCGTGCGCATGCGTGCGCCCATGATGCAGATCCATACCGTGGCCGCCGGCGGCGGCTCGATCCTGCATTTCGACGGCGCGCGCTACCGGGTCGGCCCGGACTCCGCCGGCGCCAATCCGGGACCGGCCTGCTATCGCCGCGAAGGACCGCTCGCCGTGACCGACTGTAACGTCATGCTCGGCCGCATCGTGCCCGAGTTTTTTCCCGCGGTCTTTGGGCCGGCCGGCGACCAGCCGCTCGACGGCGACGTCGTGCGCCGGCGCTTCACCGCCCTGGCCGAGGAGATCCGCGCTGCGACTGGCGACGAGCGCGCACCCGAGGCCGTGGCCGCCGGCTTCCGGCAGATCGCAGTCGAGAACATGGCCAATGCGATCAAGAAGATCTCGACCCAGCGCGGCTACGACGTCACCGAGTACACGCTCTGCTGCTTCGGCGGCGCCGGCGGTCAGCACGCCTGCGACATCGCCGACACCCTGGGCATGACCAAGATCTTCCTGCATCCGCTGGCCGGCGTGCTCTCGGCCTACGGCATGGGCCTCGCCGATCTCCGGGCGATGCGCGAGCAGGCGGTCGAGGCGCGGCTCGAGCCGGCGCTGATGGCCGATCTGGAGACCAAGCTGGAAGCCCTCGCCCAAGAGGGCCTGGCCGAGATGGCGAGCCAAGGCATCGACGCGGCCCGCAGCCGGGTGCTCAAGCGGCTGCACCTGCGCTACGAGGGCAGCGACACCGCGATGATCGTCGACCATGGCAACGTCGCCGA
>JAKSDN010001264.1 GCA_022360075.1 Kiloniellales bacterium
AGCTGATCGAGCAGGCCTACCTGGCGCGCGTCTCGCTGTCCTCTACCGGCTTCTACAAGACGCCCAAGATCCACTGGGACCGCGCCTCCGGACGCGGCCGGCCGTTCTACTACTTCGCCTACGGCGCGGCCTGCAGCGAGGTTGCGGTCGATACCCTGACCGGTGAGAATCGGGTCGAGCGGGTCGACATCCTGCACGACGTCGGCGATTCGCTGAACCCGGCCATCGACATCGGCCAGATCGAGGGTGGTTTCGTCCAGGGCATGGGCTGGCTCACGACCGAGGAGCTTTGGTGGGACGACGAGGGCCGGCTGCGCACGCACGCGCCCAGCACCTACAAGATCCCGGCCTGCGGCGACCGCCCCCGGGTCTTCAACGTCGCGCTGCTGGAGAACGCGCCGAACCGCGAGGAGACGATCTTCCGTTCCAAGGCGGTCGGCGAGCCGCCGCTGATGCTCGCCATCTCGGTCCTGCACGCGCTCTCCGACGCGGTCGCCAGCGTCGCCGATCATCGTATCTGCCCGCGCCTCGATCCGCCGGCGACGCCGGAGAAGATCTTGATGGCCGTCGAGCGCCTGCGCGCCGAGGCCTGCGGCCAGCCGAAAGGAGCAGCGGCATGACCAAGCGCCTCGCCCCGGACCTGCAAAGGCTGCTCGACGAGGACAAGCCGGTGATCCTGGTGGCCGTGGCCGAGGCCCGTGGCTCGACCCCGCGCGAGGCCGGGGTCGGCATGATGGTCACGGCCGACGAGATCTTCGGCACGGTCGGCGGCGGCCGGCTGGAGTGGGAAGCCATGCAGCGCGCCCGCGCCATGATCGAGAGCGACGAACAAGCGAGCGAGCTCGACCTGCCGCTCGGCCCCGCCGTCGGGCAGTGCTGCGGCGGCCACGTGCTGCTGCATCTCAGGCGCGCCGACCGGGACGCGCTCGACGCCTTGAGAGCGGCCGAGGCCGCCGCCGCCGAGGCCGCGCCGCGGGTGCTGCTGTTCGGCGCCGGGCACGTCGGCCAGGCCCTGGTGCGCGCGCTCTCGCTGCTGCCGCTGCGCATCGACTGGGTCGACGGCCGCCCTGACGCCTTCCCGGTCGAGCTCGACGACAGGGTCGCGACCAGCGACGAGGCCCCGACGGAAGTCCTGCGCCGCGCGCCGGGCGACGCCGCCGTTTTGATCATGACCCACAGCCATGCGCTGGATTACGCGATCACCGAGGCCGCACTTGGCCGCACGGATCTGGCCTACGTCGGTCTGATCGGCTCGCAGACCAAACGGCGGCGCTTCGAGCGCTGGTTCGCCGCGCGCGGCGGCGATCCGCGGGCGCTCGACCGCCTGGTCTGTCCGATCGGCGCCGGACTCGTCGCCGACAAGCGGCCCGAGGTGATCGCCGCCCTGGTCGTGACCGAGGTGCTCGAGCGCTTCGCGGCCAAGGGTCTCATCGCCAGCAAGGCGGAAGAGAATTCCGGAAAAAGGGAGCAAGCGGGATGACGGCCGAAACCCTCTCAGGCGCATCGGGCGCGCCGCTGCGCCTCGAAGTCCGCGGCGTGACCAAGCAGTTTCCGGGCGTGCTCGCCAACGACAACGTCAGCTTCTCGGTCGGTCCGGGCGAGATCCACGCCCTGCTCGGCGAGAACGGGGCCGGCAAGAGCACGCTCGTGAAGATGATCTACGGCGTGCTGCACCCCGACCAGGGCAGCCTGTTCTGGAACGGCGAGCAGGTCAGCATCCCGGAGCCCAAGGTCGCCCGCCAGCTCGGCATCGGCATGGTGTTCCAGCACTTCTCGCTGTTCGAGGCGATGACGGTGCTGGAGAACGTCGCGTTGGGGATCGGCGATGCCGGCGACCGGCGCGCGCTGGCCGAGCGGATCCGCAAGGTCTCGGAAGCTTACGGCCTGCCGCTCGACCCCAACCGCGAGGTCCACAGCCTGTCGGTCGGCGAGCGCCAGCGCATCGAGATCGTGCGCTGCCTGCTGCAGGACCCCAAGCTGCTGATCATGGACGAGCCGACCTCGGTGCTCACGCCGCAGGAGGTCGAGCGGCTGTTTCAAACCTTGCGCAAGCTCGCCGACGAAGGCTGCTCGATCCTCTACATCAGCCACAAGCTGGATGAGATCAAGGCGCTCTGCCAGCACGCGACGATCCTGCGCGGCGGTCGCGTCGTCGCCGAGTGCGATCCCAAGGTCGAGACCGCGACCTCCATGGCGCAGCTCATGATCGGCACGGAGCTGAAGGCCGCCACGCGCGACGAGGCGCGCAACGCGGGCGACTACCGGCTCGTGGTCGAGGGCCTCGATCTGGCCTCGGAGGAGCCCCACGGCATCGACCTGCGCAACCTCTCCTTCGAGGTCGCCGAGGGCGAGATCCTGGGCATCGCCGGGGTCGCCGGCAACGGACAGAACGAGCTCTTGATGGCGCTGTCCGGCGAGCAGACGGTGGAGCGGCCCGACGCCGTGCGCATCGACGGCCAGCCGGTCGGCCAGCTCGGCGCGGGCGCGCGCCGGCGCCTTGGCCTGTGCTGCGTGCCCGAGGAGCGCATCGGCCACGGCGCCGTGCCGGACATGAACCTGGTCGAGAACGCGGTCCTGAGCGGCCACCACAGCATGGACCTGCTGACCTCAATCTTCGTGCGCGCCGACAAGGCCAAGTCCTTCGCGCAGCAGGTGGTCGACGACTTCGACGTGCGCACGCCCGGCCTCGAGGCGTCGGCCGGCAGCCTCTCCGGCGGCAACTTGCAGAAGTTCATCGTCGGGCGCGAGGTGCTGCAGTCGCCCGGCGTTCTCGTGGTCTCGCAGCCGACATGGGGCGTCGATGCGGGCGCCGCGATCGCCATCCGCCAGGCCCTGATCGATTTGGCCGCCAAGGGCAGCGCCGTGCTGATGATTTCCCAGGATCTGGACGAGATCTTCGCCATATGCGACCGCATTGCCGTCATCTCCGAGGGCCATTTGTCGGAAGCGCGTCCCGTGGGGGATGTGACCATCGGCGAAATCGGCATTCTTATGGGTGGGATCCACGGCGAGCATGTGGAGGCAGCGCAATGATCCAGCTTGTCCCCCGCAGGCAGCATTCCGAGGCCATGGTGTGGCTGGCCCCACTCATCGCCGTGGCCCTGACCCTGATCACCGGCGGGCTGTCCTTCGC
>JAKSDN010001323.1 GCA_022360075.1 Kiloniellales bacterium
CCTCATCCTGAGAGCTTGTGAATATTTTGGCTCGAGCTTTCGGACGGTGCTGCATGATCATCCTGCGTCCTTCGAGACGCGCCCTGGAGGGCGCTCCTCAGGATGAGGTAAGCCTTTGATGGCATTAAGAAATGTCCTCATCCTGAGGAGCCCGCAAAGCGGGCGTCTCGAAGGACGCACAATGGCTTTCCAGCCGAACGCTTTACCTCACTCAATGCGGGGGCCACCCAACAGGCCGCCCCGTCTGGGTCGTTTCGCTTCGCGCGCAATAACGACGTTGGTTGTTACTCTCAACTTGAGCCGGTATGGGCGAAATCGATCCGCCTTCCGCTCTCGCTCGACTCGTAAACCGCTTCTTCGATGCGTACGTTGGTCAGGTAGTCGCGGCCGCTGTTCTCCAAGGGCGCACCCTCGCGCAGGTGGGCGATGGCGTGGCGCTGCAGGCGAAGCACGCTGTCGCCGCCGAAGCCGCGCTTCTCCCAGTTGTAAGGCTCTTCGACCTCCGCGCCGCCGTGCGGCTTCCACCAGAGCCGCCCGAGGCCGTCCAGCCGCAGCACCCCGGCCGAGCCCTCCAGGTGCATTTCGCCCATGGTGAAGCGACCATCCTCGGCGACGTGGTCGTTCAGGCGGTTGCCGTCGAACAGGCCGGTCGCGCCGCCTTCGAAGTCGAAGACCACGTAGCCCGCGTCCTCGCCGGCGATCACCGGGTTGAGGCGGCGCAGGCGAGCGTAAACGGATGACACTTCACCCATTAGGAAGCGGAAGCTGTCGATGAAGTGAATGCCGGTCTCATGCACCAGAAAGCGCGGCATCTTCTGGAAGTAGGGTTGACGGCCGAGGTAGGCCTCGGGCCCCTGGCCGTCGCCCGGGCGCATGCGGAAATGGATCGAGTGCGGGCGGCCCAAACGGCCCTCATCGAGCAGGCGCCGGGCGTGGCGATACCACGGCTGGAAGCGGAAGTTCTCGTGCACGATCAGCGTGATACCGGCCCGCTCCGCCGTCTCGACCAGGGCCTCGGCTTCGGCCAGGCTCGGCGCCAGCGGCTTCTGGCAAATCGCGTCGATGCCGCGCGCGGCGGCCTCCGCGACGATGGCGGCGTGGGTCTGCGGCGGGGTGATGATGTCGAGCAAGTCGGGGCTCGCATCGTCGAGCATGGCGCCGACGTCGTCGAAGATCCGTGGCACGGCGTGGGTCGCGGCGACGGCCTTTCCCTGCTCGGCGTCGAGCGTGCAGAGGGCGACCAGCTCGACCTCGGCCATGCGGCTCCAGGCGCCGTAGTGGAACTGGCTGAAGTAGCCGGTCCCGACTGTCGCTACGCGCAGTTTATCGGGCATGGGAGAAGGCAATCCCAAGTGCTCGGTTCGACGTTCGGCAACCGCCGGCGATAGCTTCCCGATCTCCTCCTATAAACAGTGTCATTGCCGGGCGGGCGAAGCCCGAGCGCTTCGCGCTCCCGGCAATCCATCGAGGTCCGAGTCTCGGAACCCAATGGACCCTCGGGTCAAGCCCGAGGGTGACAAAGAGAGGTAGGTGTCGAAGAGATTCCACCGCAACCAACTATGCAATTGACGGGCAACTAAACCCCGGCCTCGGCCGGCAAGGCCTCCAGCGCCCGCGTCACCCGGGCGGTGATCTCGGCGGTGCCGTCGCCGCCGCCGAGCTCGACGGGCCTCAGCGTGCCCTCGGCGAAGGCGCTTTCCACCGCCTGCGCCAAACGCCGGCCGGCCTCGCTGCAGGCCACAACGTCGTGCTGGCGCCCGAGCCAGTCGAGCATCATGGCGGCGGAGAGGAACATGGCCGTCGGGTTGGCCTTGCCCTGCCCCGCGATGTCAGGCGCGGTGCCGTGGCAGGGCTGGAAGACCGCGTGCTCGAGGCCGATGTCGGCCGAGGGCGCCATGCCCATGCCGCCCATCAGGCCGGCGCCGAGATCCGACAGGATGTCGCCGAAGAGGTTCTCCGTGACCATGACGTCGAAGGCCCAGGGCTGACGTACTAAGTTGAGCGCCGCCGCGTCCACATAGCAGTGTCGTGCGTCGATATCGCCGTTTCGCTCGGCCACCTCGTCGAAGATCTGACGGAAGAAGCCGAAGGAGCGAAACACGTTCGACTTGTCGACACAGGTGACGATGCCGGGCGCACCATCGGCCTTGCGTTGCCGGGCGAGCGCGAAGGCGAACTCGAACAGCCGCTCCGAGGCCTCTCGCGAGATGGTCATGGTGTCGTAGGCGACCTTGTCGTCCTCGACCCGGCCGGTCAGGCGGCCGGCGAACATGCCCTCGGTCGATTCGCGGATCAGCACCACGTCGAGCGTTTCCGCCCGCTTGTCCTTGAGCGGCACGGGCAGGCCGGGCCAGGACTTGATCGGCCGCACGCCGGCGAAGAGCTCGAAGGTCTCGCGCATCTCGAGCTGGGGCGCGATCTCGCGGCCGTCGGGATAGCGCACGCTCGGCAGGCCCATGGCGCCGAGCAGGATCGCATCGGCCTTGCGGGCGGCCTCGAGCGCCTCGCGCGGAAAGGCCTCGCCGCTGCGCGCGTAGAGCTCGGCGCCGGCC
>JAKSDN010000169.1 GCA_022360075.1 Kiloniellales bacterium
ATGCCGCCCAGGCTCTTGGCGTAGAGCTCGGTCGCGCGCCCGAAGACCCGGTTGAAACCGCGGAAGAACCAGCCGAACAGGAAATCCATCGCGCGGGTCAGGATGTCCTTGGGTGCGTCGTGCGACTTGAGCAGCAGGGCGGAAAGCGCCGGGCTCAGGGTCAGCGAGTTGATGGTCGAGATGATCGTCGCGATTGCGATGGTGAGCGCGAACTGCTTGTAGAACTGTCCCGTCAGGCCGCTGAGGAAGGCGATCGGTACGAAAACGCCGGTGATGACCAGGGAGGTGGCGACGATCGGGCCGGTCACCTCCTTCATGGCCGCGACGGTGGCATCGCGCGGCTTCAGGCCGTTCGCGATATTGCGCTCGACGTTCTCCACGACGACGATCGCGTCGTCGACCACGATGCCGATGGCCAGGATCAGGCCGAAGAGCGAGAGCACGTTGATCGAGAAGCCGAAGGCCATCATCAGCGAGAAGGTGCCGACGATCGAGACCGGGACGGCCAGCAGCGGGATGATCGAGGCGCGCCAGGTCTGCAGGAAGACGATCACGACGAGGACCACGAGGGCGAGCGCTTCCAGGAGCGTCTTGACCACGGCCTCGATGGAGCCCCGCACGAAGACCGTCGGGTCGTAGACGATGCTGTACTCCAGGCCCTCGGGGAAGTCCTCGGCCAGGCGCGCCATGGTGGCGCGCACGTCGCGCGAGATGTCGAGCGCGTTGGCACCGGGCGAGGCGAAGATCGGAATGGCCACGGCGGGCTTGTTGTCGAGCAGCGAGCGCAGCGCGTAGTCCTGTGCGTCCAGCTCGACGCGCGCCACGTTGCCCAGGCGCACGATGGTGCCGTCCTCGTCGCGCTTGATGATGATCCGTTCGAACTCATCGGCGCTTTGCAGGCGGCCCTTGACGTTGATCGGCAGTTGCACCTGCACGCCCTCGTCGTAGGGCGCGCCGCCGATCTGGCCGGCCGCCACCTGGATGTTCTGCCGCCGCACCGCGTCCAGCACTTCGGAGGCGGTCATGTCGAGCTCGGCGATCTTGTCGGGATTGAGCCAGATGCGCATGGCGTAG
>JAKSDN010001251.1 GCA_022360075.1 Kiloniellales bacterium
CTGAGCGGCACGGCGGTCAACGACAACCGCTTCCCGGGGCAGCTGGCCGATGCGGTTGCTGGGTTCCACTACAACTATTTCCGGGACTATGACCCGACGACCGGGCGCTACATGCAGTCCGATCCGATCGGGCTCGAGGGTGGGTTGAATACATATGGTTATGTAGTGGGCAATCTAATCAACGCCGTTGACCCGAAAGGTCTTGAAGGATTGGTGCTTGGTGATGAAGTAAGCGACGAGCCCTTCGAGACGACTGCTTATGGTGAGTGCCTAAAGCAGTGTGTTGTGCAGCATTATGGGATGAGCGAGTTGATCTCTCGAGGTGCGGTTGCAGCTGGCGCTACACCAGTGTACAAGCCGGCGATCGGATTGCCCGTCCTTAGCGGCGCCAGTCGCTATACGAATCCGATTAGTCTGATTGGTCATGTAACCTCGACGAATCCCAAGCTCGGCACCAAAGTCCTTGGCACAGGTAGGGTGTTCGGAATCCTCGGTCGGGCAAACATCGTACTCGGAGCTGGTCTGCTCACATACGATACGGTTGCCATCACCGATTGCGTACTTGAATGCCTGGAGGAAGGCTGTAATCCATGAACGACATAAACCGTCAGACCAAGGGCGATAGCTGTACTTCGCCTTGTTTCTAGTAGAATTTGCTGTCGAAAGTACTAATGGGCAAACCGGGGTAGAGATCTCAATGGATGAGTCAGAAATAAAACTCCGAGTTCGGAAGATTATCCAGGAAGAGCTTTATACATCGACCGAAGATCTTAAGGACGATGATCCTTTTGATAATCTTAAGATTGATACTGACGACTGGACTTTCTCGTTTGTACCAAAAGTCGAGTCTGAGTTTGACATTAAGGTAGACGTCGATGACTGGCAGTCTGTGTGGACTATTAGTCAAGTAGCAAAGCTGATACAGCGGTATTTGTAGCCTGACTTTTTGAGATACAAGAGCACGCCGCGTCTGATGACCGACGGCACGAAGGCGGTGGTCTGGGACGCGGTCTTCAAGCCTTTCGGGGAGGTCGCCAGCCTGAGCGGCACGGCGGTCAACGACAACCGCTTCCCGGGGCAGCTGGCCGATGCGGTGGCAGGCTTCCACTACAACTACTTCCGGGACTACGACCCGACGACCGGGCGGTACATGCAGAGCGATTCGATCGGGCTCGAGGGTGGGTTGAATACCTATGGCTACGCCTATGCCAATCCCGTCAGTCTAGTGGACCCAAAAGGGCTGGATGTCACAACGGCCTCGATCCTGGATAGACTCTATAAAGACCTCTTTGGGCCTCGGTTCTGTCCACCTCGTGGCGGCGCTTGGGATCCTAACCGGGTGCTTAGCGAAGCTAATGAAGACAAGCCGACAATTCATGAAGGTCAACAGGGGAAACATCGACCCGGCCATCGAAACTTCGTTCCCGGGCGAAGTGAACTTGATCATCCGAATCCCCCGGAGCTCCTCGACGATTTCGCAGGCAAGGGAGAGCCAGCAAACGATGTTCCTATCGGAGAGCCAGGCTCTCGAGAGCGCGTTGACTTTGGAGACAAAATCATCGGCTCACATGTCGATCTGGACCGTAGGCCGCCGTGACAGTCGTCAGGAAGGCGCGGTAAAGCCGTTCGAGGCGTTCAAAACTGCCAGCATCTTGGGTGATGGGGCCAGCGCTGTTGGCGATACTCACCAATTGGACCACGATTTCCTCCACCGGGGCGTCCGGCACCAGTTCGCCGCGCCGGATCGCCGCTTCCGTGGCCTCCCGAATGTAGGTGGAGAGGTCTCGGGCGAAGCGCTTCAGGGTCTTCTCCGCATACTCGCCGATGACGTCCATCTCGTTGCGCATACGCGCGATCAGGCTCCATGGCCGACCGTGCGACCGGCCCGAGTTAAATTCTGTGTAGCGCTCTCGGTTGAGCGCGATCGTGGCCTCGATCTTCTCCTCGAAGGTTCTGTCGCCGCTGGTCCAGATCCGCCGGAAACGGGCCAGGGTGTTGTCGACATAGTCCTCGAGGACCTCTTCGAGGAGCTTCTGCTTGTTGCCGAAGTGGTAGTGGATGTTCGCGCGTGTGATATCGAGGATCGGGGCGATATCGCCAAAGCTCACGCCGCGAAATCCATGGCGGACGAAGAGATCCGTGGCGACCGCCTTGATCCGGTCGCGCATGTCGCTCCGGTCTTTCTTCGCCGATGAGGAACCGCCACCTTCGCGTCTCGGACGGGTGTCAGTCGGGGCGGCTCGTCCGGCCACAAGCGGCCTCCTTACATCTCTACCTTGATCGGGTCCGCCATGTCGCACGGACTATCCAGGATCCTGGAGAATCCGGCTTGCCAAGCGACCGGGGCAACACTATGACTTACTTCTACGTAAGGCAACAACGTTTCTCTCGACATGAGGCTTTCCGAGCAACATCGTTTGGTGCGTGACGCCGCCGCACGCTTCTCCGACGAAGTTGTAGCCCTGCAAGCCGCGCGGTTGGATTCGGAAGAGGCCTTCCCGGAGGACGTCTATGGCCGCATGGCCCGCGACGGCTTCCTCGGAATAGCGGTTGCGCCCGACTATGGCGGGGTCGGGGGCGACATCCTCAGCTATGCCCTCGTGATGGAAGAACTGGGGCGGGGCTACAGCGCTGTCACGGATCTCTGCGGCTTGGTCGAGCTGGTCGCCGGTTTGCTGGAGCGTCTGGGGCGCGAGGATCAGAAGGCGCGCTATCTACCGCCGCTGCTGCGCGGCGAGCTGAAATGCGCCTTTGCGATCACGGAACCCGAGGCCGGCTCCGATGTCGCTCGACTGAGGACCCATGCGCGCCCTACCGGGAGCGGCTGGCGGCTGACCGGCTCCAAGCTCTGGATCAACAACGGGCCGGTCTGCGACTTCGCCGTGGTGCTGGCACGGCCGGACGGCGAAATCGGCACAAAAGGCCTCTCGACATTCATCATCGAGCGGGAGTGGCCAGGCTTCTCGAGCGGCTATAAGGAGCACAAAATGGGGCAGCGCGCCTCGCAGGTGTCTAACCTGTTTCTTGATGATGTCGAACTGCCCGAGGACGCCTTGCTTGGCGAAGAGGGGGCCGGATTCAGGCAGATGATGCAGGCGCTCGACAAGGGGCGGGTCGGGATCGCCGCGCTGGCGACCGGCATCTGCCAGGCCGCGCTCAACGCCTCGATCGCGACGCCAAGATCACCCAGATCTACGAGGGAACCAACCGGATCCAGC
>JAKSDN010001023.1 GCA_022360075.1 Kiloniellales bacterium
CTCCTCAGGATGAGGTCTTTTCTTATTGCCATCAACGATTTACCTCATCCTGAGGAGCGCCCATCAGGGCGCGTCTCGAAGGACGCACGGTGTTGATGCAGTGCAATGCGAAGGTCCGAGCCAATAAGTTCACAAGCTCTCAGGATGAGGGAGTGGGGTGTGTAGATTTCGCAAGTACGTTCGTAAACGAGCCCAAACATTCTCGAACACTGACGGACGTGATGCGCCACCACCATCCGTGTTCATCCCGTTCATCCGTGTCAAAACCTGAGTCCTAGCCCCAAACTCAGGGCGCTCAAACCAAATCTCGAAATCACCTTCACCCCTGCGCCAACCCCGCCAGCGCCATCTTCTGCGTCTCGACCGAGCGCTCGAAGATCATTTCCTTCCAGTCGTCCTGGTCCTGATAAAAGGCGTCGCGGATATCGCGCTTGATCGCCCGGCCCTTGGGCGAGGCGAGCTCACCGTAGAGATGCAGCCAGTTGTCGGCACGCAGACTCTGCCGGACCAGCGTCGAGGGCTGGGTGCCGAACTCGAGCGCGATGGCCGTCAGCTCCGTATGGGCCAGGGCGGTCTCCATGCCGGCGACGTTGAAGCCGAACAGCTCGACCGAGGCCGAGGTGCCGAGCGCGGGCGAGGTGATGTCGTCGTCGTACCAGGCGCCGGCCCGGGCGAGCCCGGCCGAGTCCGGCTCGTGGATGCAGATCCGCTCGCCGTGGCCGCGCGGCCCGAGGCCGGTGTGATAGTCGATCACCGCGACCCGCTTGGCCTGCGCGAGATGCTTCTCCAATAGGGACACGAGCAGATTCGCCGACCAGGTCCGTTTCGCGCCGCCGAAAAAGATGCCGTCGGCGTGGCTGTATTGGCCGCCGCTGATCGCCTTCTGCAAAGCCTTGGGACCATGCGCCTCGGCATAGTTGTCCAGGATTAGCGCGGTTTCGGCGATGATCGAGTCGTTCCATTCGCGCGGGCAGATGACCTCGGCAAGCTCCTGGTAGCCTGGGTTCACCGGATGGGGCTCGTCGTGGTCGATGAAATTGCGGTTGAGGTCGACGTTGTCCTCGGTGACGCGGCGCAGCCAGGCGAAGCCGTGGGGGTTGATGGCGTGGATCTGCATCAGGGCGACGTCGCCCGGCATCTCGGCCGCCAGGCCGCTCTCCAGCCAGCCGAGCTGAACGCCCGAGCCGCAGAAGCCTTCCACGCCATGAGTCGCCGAGATGGTCACCAGGACCTGCGCCGCATCCGCGGGGCCGAGCCAGGCGACGTCGGTGGTCAGGGGCTCGCCCTCCGGGCCCTTGGCGGGGCATTCATGGCTTTCGAGCCGGGCACCCGCCGCGTCGTGGGCCTCGCGAAAGCGGCGCCGCGCCTCGGCGTAGGTGCTGGAGAAAAAGGTCTGGGACTTCACGGCGGCGGTATCCTTCTTGGACGGGAACGTCGACGGGCGGGGTTCAGAGGATCGTGATGCGCCCGGCGCTTGGCAGCCAGGCGGCAGGGCCGCCATAATGACGGCGTGGTCATGCTCAGGGCAACTCTCTTCGCCGTGATCCTCGGCCTCGGCGCCGCCGTAGCCGTGGCGGACCAGGACGACCCGCGCCTGGACCAGCTCTTCGCCGATCTGCTGGCAGCACCCAACTACACCGCCGCCCTGCCCGCCGAGGGCGCGATCTGGCGTATCTGGATCGAGCACCGCGACCAGGCGGTGACGCAGCTCATGCGTAAGGGCGTGGCCGCCATGAACCGTGGCGATCACCGCGGCGCGCTCGAGGACTTCGATCAGATCGTCAAGATCGCGCCCGGCTTCGCCGAGGGCTGGAACAAGCGCGCCACGGTCCACTACCTGCTCGGCAACCACGAGGATTCGCTCGCGGACATTGCCGAGACCCTGAAGCGCGAGCCGCGTCACTTTGGCGCGCTCTCCGGGCGCGGCCTGGTCTACGCGGCGCTGGATGAACCCGAGCTGGCGCTCGAGTCCTTCGAGGAAGCACTCGCCGTGCACCCGAAGATGCCGGGCCCCCGGCTCAACGCCGAAGCGATCCGGCGCATGCTGGAGCAGCGCGACATCTGATTGCGCAGGGCCGAGGCGACAAATGGCCTCGGGGACGGTCTCGCCTTTTCTCTGGTTGTCGCGCGATGAATTCCCATTGCCCTCTTGGCGCCTCTCGCACTAGTGTGCGGACAGCGCCGGTTCCCTTCGGGGAAGTAAGAGGGAACGGGGTCAGGTTCGAGCGCCGCTCGTCGGCGGAAGAACCGAAGCCCCGGCTGCCCCCGCAACTGTAGGCGGTGAGCGCGCGTCCAGATTTGGCCACTGGGAAACTGGGAAGGCCGGGCGCACGCGACGACCCGCGAGCCAGGAGACCTGCCGTCGCCAGCGTCACCCTACCGCTGACCGGGGTGTGTCGGTGGTGCGGAAACCCGTTTGCGGTGACGCGCGGAGACGCGTGGCTGCTGGGGTTTCGGTCGTGGGTGTATTTCTTCCCGGACCTTTAGGACAAGGAGCGCTCGCCCGAATCGGGCCGAGGCTTCCGTTTGCCTGCCGCTGCGCCCTCCGTCGTCGGGCGCAGGCGGCGCGCGCTGCTCTGCGCCTCCCATCGAGTCTTGATCCCTCAAGAACGAAGGAGGCCAGCTTTGCTTCATATCCTCAAGACGCTTTCCCATCGCCAACCCGGCCGGCCGGGCCGCCGCCTCGCGTGGCTGGCCACGACGGCCACGATCGCCGCATGTTTTGCCATGCCTGTCTTGGCTGACGCGCCGGTCCAGCAATTGCCCGATACCCTGGTCTCGGCCAGCCGGGTGCCCGTTCCCGTCGCCGCGGTCGGCAGCGCGGTCACGGTCATCACTGGCGAAGAGCTCGAGCGTCGACAGGTCCGCCTGGTCTCCGACGTGCTGCGCGACGTGCCGGGCCTGGCGGTCAACCGCTCCGGCGGGCCGGGCACCCAGACCCAGGTGCGGATCCGCGGCGCCGAGGCGAACCAGACCCTGGTCGTCATCGACGGCGTCGAGGTCAACGACCCGGCCGGCGGCTCGGAGTTCGACTTCGCCAGGCTCCTGGCGAGCGACATCGAGCGGATCGAGATCCTGCGCGGCCCACAGAGCGCGCTCTATGGCAGCGACGCCATCGGCGGCGTGATCAACATCGTCACGAAGGGCGCCTCGGCAAGTGGCATCGAGGTCACCGGCAGCGGGGAGTATGGCGCCTTCGGCACGTCTCAGGTCTCCACCAGCGCCCGGGTCGGCTTCGACGACGTCGTGCGCGCCGCCCTGACGGTGTCCCGCTACGACACCGACGGCATCTC
>JAKSDN010000794.1 GCA_022360075.1 Kiloniellales bacterium
GAAGCGCTGCTGAGCCAGGTCTCGCAGCTCGTCGCGCTGGCCGAGCGGCCACCGGCGAGCCGCGCCGCGCTGGAGCGGAGGGCCGAGGCGGACCTCGCCCGCTTTCGCGCCGCCTTGCGCTCGGAGGGCTACTACGCCAGCCGGCTCGATCTCGCCATCGATGACAAAGCGTCCCCGGTCAAAGTCACGGCCGAGGTCGCCCCGGGCACGCTTTATCTCCTCGCCGACTACCAGATCCGCTATGTCGGCGCGTCGGCGCCGCCATCGGAGAGCCTCGCCGACACGCCGGAGGACCTCGGGCTCACGCTCGGCATGGCGGCGCGGGCGCCGGCCATTGCGGCGGCCGACAAGACGCTTTTGCGGCGCCTGGCCGAGAACGGCTTTCCGCTGGCGGCGATCGTCAAGCGTGACGCGGTCGTCGACCACGCGCTCGGCAGCATGACCGTCGCGCTCGAAGTCGACGCCGGCCCACGCGCCCGTTTCGGCCCCGTCACGCTGAGCGGTCTGGAGAGCGTTGAGGCGGACTACGTGCTTCAGGTCCTGCCCTGGCAGGAGGGCGAGACCTACGATCAGCGCAAGATCGATCGGGCCCGGCTCGATCTCTCCCAGACCGAGCTCTTCGAGTCGATCTCGATCCAGCCGGGCGATGCGGTCGTCGAGGATAACCGCCTGCCCATCGCCATCGGGGTGAGCGAACGCGAGCATCGCGCCTTCGGCGGCGGCGCCACGGTCTCGACCGACGAGGGCGTCGGCGGCAGCCTGTTCTGGGAGCATCGCAACATCTTCGGCCGTAACGAGCGGTTGCTGCTGTCGCTGCGGGCGGCGGAAATCGAGCAGCAGGCCAGGGCCGATATCCGCAAGCCGCGCTTCCTGCGGCCGGACCAGAACCTGCTGGCCAACGGCGGTTTCACACGGCGCGACAACGACGCCTTCCAGGAGGAGACGATCTCCGCCGTGACCGCGCTCGAGCGCTCGATCGGCGCCATCTGGCGGGCCTCCGCCGGTCTTTCCCTGGAGATCACCAACATCGACGACAAGGAGACGACCCGCGACTTCTTCATCGTCGGCCTGCCGCTGAGCGCCACGCGCGACACGCGCGACGATCCGCTCAATCCGACCCGGGGCAGCACCCTGACGCTGGCGCTCACGCCCTTCACCGGCACGGTCGACGAGAACATCTTCTTCACCAGGGCGGAGATCTCGGGCTCGGGCTATCTCTCGATCCACCCGGAAGACGAGATCGTGCTCGCCGGGCGGGCCCGGCTCGGCACGCTCTTCGGCGAAGGCCGCGACACCATTCCGGCTAACAAGAGACTCTATGCCGGCGGTGGCGGCTCGGTGCGCGGCTTCGAGTTCCAGCGCGTCGGGCCGATCGATGCCGACGACGATCCGGAGGGCGGCCGCTCGGTACTGGAGCTGAGCGGGGAGGTGCGTTTTCGCGTGTTCGAGGACTTCGGCGTCGTGCCCTTCATCGATGCCGGCACCGTGAGCCGAAGCTCCTTCCTCGATTTCGAAGAGCGCTTCCTGATCGCCGCGGGCCTCGGCCTGCGCTACTTCACCGCGGTCGGCCCACTACGCTTCGACATCGCCTTTCCGCTCAACGGGCGCGACGCCGACGACGCCTTCGAGATCTACGTCAGCTTGGGGCAGGCTTTCTGATGTCCGGAGAGCGCCGAGCATGAGACGCCGACTGCTCATTGTGGGCGCGAGCCTGATCGGTCTACTCCTGCTGATTGTTGCGGCCCTCTACGGGCTCATGGCCAGCGAGTCCGGCCGCGAGTGGATCAAGGTCCAGTTGGAGAGCCAGCTCTCCACGCCGGGCGAGGCCGAAATCACGATCGGGCGCATCGAGGGGGCTCTGCCTGCATCGGTGCAGCTTCTCGACCTGCGCATCAGCGACAAGGTCGGGGTTTGGCTGACCGCCGACCGCATAGGGCTGCACTGGTCGCCCTGGTCGCTGGCCGGCCGCAAGCTGCGGATCGAAGCCCTGTCGGTCGGCAGCCTGGCGATCCTGCGTGCGCCCGAAATGGCGCCCAGCGAAGAGCCCGACACACAGTTCGAGCTTCCCGCGCTGCCGCTCGACCTCGCGCTCGAGCGGCTCTCGGTCGAGCGATTGGAGCTGGGTGAGCCCCTGCTGGGCGTGCCGGCCAGCTTGCGGGTCGAGGGCGAAGCAGGCGCCCAAGCCGGCGAAGACTTCCGCGCCGCTCTCTCCGTCGCGCGGATCGACGGCGCCGAAGGCCGGATCGCGCTGGACGCCCGCTATGAGCGCCGGGAGGACCGGCTGAGCCTCGAGCTTGAAGCCCGGGAGCCGGCGGGCGGCCTGACCGCCCGCCTGCTCGCCCTGCCCGACCTTCCGGCTCTGGCTCTGGCGCTCCAGGGCGAGGGTCCTCTGGCCGACTGGCAAGGCCGATTGGCGGCGAGCGCCGAGGGCCTGGCCGAGGGCTCGGCCGAACTCGCGCTGGCCCGCGACGCGGATCGCGGCCTGCGCCTGATCCTGACGGGTTCTGCTCGCCTCACGATGCCGGAGCCCGCCCCCTGGGCGCGGCTTCTGAATGGCGACCTCGAATTCAACGCGGATGCCGGCTTGCAGGACGACAGCCGCGTCACATTGGCGCAGGCTCGGCTGGAAAGCGACGCCTTGGAGGCCACGCTGGCCGGCCGGCTCGATCTGCCCGATCTGGCGCTCGACGCCAACGCGCGGCTGTCGA
>JAKSDN010000291.1 GCA_022360075.1 Kiloniellales bacterium
CAGCACCTCCGGATCGTCGATTTCCCGGCGGGCCGGCACGGCCAGGTTCCGCGCGTAGAACAGCACCACGTCGAGCACTTTGTCCGAGGCTTCGACGCCGTCATGGCGGTCGCTGTTGCCGCTCGGCGCGGCGCGGCAGTCGCTCTGCGCGGCGGTGCAATCGCCCGCGGCCGCGGGAAACAGCGTCGTCGCGATGCCGATATCGCCGCTGAAGGCCGCCGCGATCTGCTGGCGCAGGCTCGGCTGGCCCGCCTTCCAGCCGAAGCGGCCGAGCATCGCCCGGCCGGCCTCGAGGCTCCAGACCCGGTTAGGCTTGCCGGAGATGCCGTCGCCGTCGGCGTCCTCGGGGTCGGCGAGGGCCAGGATGCCCGCCTCGTCGATGGCCTCCAGCAGCCCCAGGCCGATCATGGGCGATGCCACGCGCGGCGAGATCATGGTCTCGGGGTGCAGCGCACCGAAGCCCGGCGCCTCGATGCTGTAGGTCGGGCGGCGCAGCGACACGACCTCGCCGTCGGCGAGCGTCACCGGGATCTCCTCGTAGACGATGTGGATGCGCCCCTCGGCCCGATGGCCTTGGATCGAGAAGTCCTGGAGCTGGCCGCCGTAGGTCGGCTCGTCGATCGTCAGCTTGCGATGGCTGGCGAGCGCCGCGCGCTCGGCCGCCGTCCGTGGCGGAATCGACAGGCGCAGCAGCATCGAGACGGCATTGTCGTCGGGCCAGTTCGCGGCCGGCGGATGGCCGCGCCCGTCCTTGAGATGGCAGCGCTGGCAAGAGCGGGCGTTGTAAAGCGGGCCGAGGCCATCGGAGGCCTTGGTCGAGGCCGGCGAGGAGACCCAGAGCTTCTTGAACAGGCCGTTGCCGACCTTGAAGTCCAGCTCCTTGTCGAAGGCCATGTTGGCCGAGCTGTGCGAGAAGGCGTTGCGGTTGACCTTCTTGCGCGAGGTCGTCGTGCCGCCCGGTAGCGCCTCGCCCGGCTCGGCCTTGGTGAAGTCGTCGGTCGGATCGGTGACCTCGGCCCCGGCAGGTGGGGCCAAGAATAGCGCGGGGGTGAGGAAAGCCACGCGGAGCAGATTCATCGACAGATGATCCGGCGGTCAGAGCCCATTGCCCACAACTAAACTTGTCATTGCCGGGCTTGACCCGGCAATCCATGGATGTCCGAGACTGGGACTTCGAAGCCCGAGTTCCGGATCTCAATAGACCCTCGGGTCAAGCCCGAGGGTGACAGGACAAGAGGGGTTTCGAGGGACAACTCACCGAAACGTACTCTTCTCTTTCTGGACAGACGCATAGGATCCTGAAACAAAGTTGGAAAGAGGCGGAAGACGGCGCCCGGCCGCCTTCCACTTCGAGCCTGGTCACTGCATGACGGCGGTTGGGTTGTCCAGGCTGTCGGAGCCTTCGAACGCGATGGCACCGAGTCCGAGGGCGGTCACAGCCTTCTCGATGGCGCCGGTCTGGTCCTTCAGCGCGTCGATGGCGGCCTGCAGCTTGGCATTGCCGGCGGCGTTGTCGGCGTCGAGCATCTGATCGTAGGCGGTCCCCGCCTCGGCGCTGTCGACGATCACCTTGAGGGCCGAGACGCTGGCATCGAGCTTCGAGCGAAGCGCCTTGTCGATGCTGCCGTCCTTGGCCGAGACCAGATCGGCCAAGCTC
>JAKSDN010001288.1 GCA_022360075.1 Kiloniellales bacterium
ATGGTCAGTTCGCCGTCCTCGGCGAAGGGCAGCCCACTGTCCTCGAGCCAGGGCGCGCGCCCCTCCAGCTGCACGCGGGCGCCGGCCAGCAGGGCGGCCGCGACGTCCTTGGCATGTTCCGGATTGGCCAGGCGCCAGCCGGGCGGCGGCTCGTCGAGGGCGAGGCCGAAGGCCAGGTCGCCGGCCGTGGTGATCGCGGGCGCGATCTCCAGGATGGCCGCGAACCGGCGCGCGAGCGCGTTCGCGCCCCGGTGGCCGCCGAGCAGCGGCACGACCGCGCTGCCGTCCTCGGCCAGGGCCAGGACCGGCGGTTCGCCGCGCTTGTCCGAAAGACGCGGGGCGAGCGCGCGGACCAGCACCCCGGCGGCGCAGACCCCGACGATCGGCCGCCCCTCGGCGAAGAGCGCGCGCAGGTGTTCGCCCGTCGAGGCGAACAGGTGTTCGGCCTCTCGCACGCGGCCCTCGCGCCCGTGCACCTCCGCGCCCGGCATGCCGGCGGCCAGGCGCCGCGCAAGCTCGGCGCCGGCCTGCGTCAGGGCGATGAAGACCGGCGGCGTCATCGCCAGGCCTCCCCGCGCCGGTGCACGAGGATCATGGAGAAATAGGGCGCGGCATCCTCGCCCACCTCCTCCAGGCTCAGCACCTTCTGGTTCGCCATGGTGGCATGTTCGACATAACGGGCCTCGGCGCTCAAGCCCAGCTCGGCGAGCACCCGGCGCACCTTGGGCAGGTGCCGGCCGACCTTGATGATGGCCGCCGCCTCGCCGGTCTCCAGGAGGCCGCGCAAGCGATCCTCGGGCAGGGGCGCCGGCACCACGCTCAAGACATCGTTGCGCGCGGCCAGGGGCGCGCCCAGGACCGCCGCGCAGGCGGTCAGCGAGGAGACGCCGGGCACGACCTCGACCCGGTAGGCCTCGGCCATGCGCCCGAAGAGGTACATGAAGGAGCCGTAGAAGAAGGGGTCGCCCTCGCAGAGCGCGGCCACGTCGCGGCCGGCCTCGAGGTGGCCGCTCAGGCTCTCCTCGGCGGCCTCGTAAACCTCCCAGAGCGGAAAGGGGCCGGCGACGATGGGCATGCGGATCGCCACCTCTTCCTGCTCGCCGCTCAGATGCGGCGCCACGATCGCGCGGGCCAGGCTGTCGCCCTCCTCCGGCGCCGGATAGGCGATCACCGGCGCGGCGCGCAGCAATCGCAGCGCCTTCACCGTGATCAATTCGGGATCGCCGGGACCGATGCCGAGACCGTAGAGCGTGCCGTTCATCGCTTGATCGCCGCGAGCTGGGTGACCGGCATCAGCGGGCGCCAGCCGGTGAGCCCGCCGACCGCCTCGGCGCGCGAGACCGCGATGCGGGTCAGCTCGCCGCCATGCTGGGCCTGCCAAGCTGTCAGGGCCTGCTCGCCTTCGACCGTGACTGCGTTCGAGACCAAACGGCCGCCCGGCTTGAGCCGCGCCCAGCAGGCCTCCAGCAGCCCGCCGGCACTGACCCCGCCGCCGACGAAGACCGCATCCGGGTCCGGCAGGTCGTCCAACGCCGCTGGCGCTTCGCCGGCCACGATCTTCAGCATCGGTGCGCCCAGGGCCGCGGCATTGTCGGCGATCAGGCCGCGGCGCTTCTCGTTGCGCTCGATCGCGATGGCCCGGCAGCGGTGCGACATGCGCAGCCATTCGATCGCCACTGAGCCGCAGCCCGCGCCGACATCCCACAGGAGATGATCGGGTGCCGGCCCCAGCGCGGACAACGTGACCGCGCGCTGCTCGCGCTTGGTCATCTGGCCGTCGTGGCGAAAGGCCTCGTCGGGCAGGCCCGGTACGCGCGGCCGGAAAGGCGCGTCCGGTGCCGCCACGCAGTCGATGGCGATCGTGTTGAGCGCGGCCATCTGTCCGAGCGACCAACCCGCGGCCGTGTCTGCGACGACCCGTTCCTCCGCGCCGCCCAGATGCTCAAGGACCGTGACCCGGCTCTCGCCATAGCCGCGTGCGCACAGAAGTTCCGCAACTTTGGCCGGCGTGCTGCCGTCCTCGCTCAGGAGCAGCAGGCGCGCACCGGGCTGCACCGCGGGGTGCAGCATCTCCAGAGGCCGTCCGTGCAGGGTCAGGGTCTCGACGTCGGCCAGGCTCCAGCCCAACCGCGCGCAGGCCAGCGAAAAGGACGAGGGCGCCGGCACGATGGTGGTCTCGGCGACGGGAAAGTGCCGCATCAGCGTCGTCCCGACGCCGTACCAAAGCGGGTTGCCGGTGGCGAGCACGCAGACCGGACGGCCGCGCCGGCGCTCGATCTCGGGGATCAGCTCGATGAGCGGCGTTGGCCAGCTTAGTCGCTCGCGCCCGTCCGCTGGGACCATGGTGAGATGCCGTTCCCCGCCGACCAACACTTCGGCCGCGGCGACAAGGGCGGCAGCCGCGGGGCTCAGACCGTCGAGGCCGTCCTCGCCGATGCCGACGACGGAGAGCCAGGGCGTCATGGGCCCGGCGCCGCCGCCGCATTGACCGCCGCCGCGGCCAGGGCGCTGCCGCCGCGCCGGCCGCGCAGGGTGATGTAGGGCACCGGCAGATCGGCCTCGATCAGGGCCTGCTTGGACTCGGCCGCGCCGACGAAGCCGACCGGAAAGGCCAGGATCGCGGCAGGGGGCTCAACATCTTCATCCAGAATCTCAAGAAGACGGAACAATGCCGTGGGCGCATTGCCAATCGCCACGACGGCGCCGGCAAGGTGGGGACGCCAGAACTCGAGCGCCGCGGCCGAGCGGGTCGTGCTCTGCGCCTGGGCCAGATCCGGAACCGCCGGGTCGTCCAGCGTAGCCAGCACCGTGTTCTCGGCGGGCAGCCGCTTGCGGGTCACGCCCTCGGCCACCATGCGGCAGTCGGCCAGCACGGGCGCGCCGCCTGCCAAGGCCGAGCGGGCCGCGCGGGCCACATCCGGATGCCAGGCCAGATCGCCCAGGATGTCCGGCATGCCGCAGGCATGGACCAGGCGCAGCGCGATCTCGCCGACGTCGTCGGGCAGGCCCGAGAGGTCGCACTCGGCGCGCACGATCTCGAAGGATCGCCGGGTGATAGCCTGCGGGTCGCGGAGATAGTCCATGGCTGCCTGCGAGGGCATAGCCCGCCGCCTTGTTCGTTCGGAGGGTCAGGCGTGTCAGGCCCGCTTCCGCTTCATCGAGCGCGGACCGTGCGGGTGATCGGCATGCGGATAGGGATGGTGATGATGGCCGTGGCCATGCCCGTGCCCATGCCCATGAGCATGGCTATGTCCGTGATCCGCACCGTGTGCATGGTCATGGTCCCCGCCGTTGCCGGTGCCAATGCCCTCGACGTGGTGGTGATGGCTCTCTTGGGGCAGGCCGACCTCGGCCTCGAAGCCGAGGATGTGGTCGCGGTACTTGCACAGCTTGCAGTTCATGCGGTTCTCGCCGTGCAGGATCTCCTCGACCCGTGCGGCGAAGGAGTCGAGCACGCCGGGATGGTCATTGAGGTAGGGCGCCTTCAGGAACTCGATCTCCGGATGCAGCGCGGCGACCCGGTCGGTCGCGTCGTAGATCCGCTTCACCAGGATCCCGGTAAAAAGGAAGTAGGGGAACACGACGATCCGGCGATAGCCGAGCTTGGCCGCGTGCAGCAGGCCCGGCTCGACTAGCGGGAAAGTGACTCCGGAATAGCATGTCTCGGCCCAGCCGAAGCCGAAGCCCTCCCACAGCAGGCGCATCACCTTGGTGATGTTGGAGTTGGCGTCGGGATCGGAGGCGCCGCGCCCGACGACCATGAGCAGCGTCTCGTGCGCCGGCACGTCGTGCTCGGAGGCCTCGATCGCCTCGCGGATGCGCGCCCCGGCCGCGCTCAGCAGCTTGTTGTCGATGGCGAGCTCGCGCCCGTAGTCGATCCGCAGATCGGGGAACTGCGCCTCGTAGGTGTTGAGCACCGAGGGGATGTCGTTCTTGGCGTGGCCGGCGGCAAAAAGCATTCCCGGCACGGCCAGGATATGCCGGACGCCGCGTTCACGCAGCTTGTCCAGCCCGTCGCGGATGATCGGCGTGGCGAACTCCAGGAATCCGCTTTCCACGTCGTATTGCGGCAGGCGTTCCTTGATGCCGCGGGCCACCGATTCGAACTCGCGAACCGCGTCGACATCGCGGCTGCCGTGACCGCAAACCATCACCCCGATCTTGTCCATTGGCTTCCCGGCCCCTCGCTCTGAGGCCCGCAGACTACGGCGCCTGAGCGGGCCTTTGCAAAGGAATTAGGCCGCCGCCGTTGACCCACGAGGCCGCCCCCGACAAGGTCCGGCCATGGTTCTCGACTGGCTTATGGCGCGGCCGATGGAGGCGCCGCTGGTGCTGCTGCTGGCCCTGCTGCTCGACGCGTTGCTGGGCGATCCGGACTGGCTCTACCGCCGCCTGCCCCACCCGGTCGCCCTGATCGGCCGGGCCATCTCGGCCGGTGAGCGCTGGAACCACGAAAGGGCCTCGCGACGATCCCGGTTCTGGCGCGGCTGCGCGCTGACTCTGGGGGTCGCGGCGCTGTCGGGGCTGCTGGCCTGGGCCATTCACCGTCTTCTCCAAGAGCTCTCTTGGGGCTGGCTCTTGGAGGCCCTGATCGCCAGCACGTTGATCGCCGGGCGCGGCCTCTACGATCACGTGCGCAGCGTGGCCCGGGACCTGAGGCAGGGTTTGGAGCAAGGCCGCGCCGCGGTCGGCAAGATCGTCGGGCGCGATCCCGCGAGCCTGGACGGGCCCGGCGTGTCACGGGCCGCCATCGAGTCCCTCGCCGAGAACTTCTCCGACGGCGTCGTCGCCCCGGCCTTCTGGGCGCTGCTGTTCGGCCTGCCGGGCCTCGCGGCCTACAAGGCGATCAACACGCTGGACTCGATGATCGGCCATCGCAGCGCCCGCTACGAGGCCTTCGGCAAGGTCGCCGCGCGGCTCGACGACGCGGTCAACTGGCTGCCCGCCCGCCTCGCCGG
>JAKSDN010000093.1 GCA_022360075.1 Kiloniellales bacterium
CGCCTGGAAGAGGTCTGCGGCACGATGGCCTGCCACGGCTCGGTGCGCGCCGGCCGCCAGCTCAACGTGGAAGAAATGAACGCCATCCTGCGCCAGATGGAGGCCACGCCCCACTCCGGCCAGTGCAACCACGGCCGGCCGACCTACGTGGAGCTGAAGCTCGCCGACATCGAGCGGCTGTTCGGGCGGCGGTGAGTTTGCATGACGGCTGCTGTCAAATGAAGATGTCATGCCCGGGCTTGACCCGGGCATCCAGCCCTCCGCGCCTTCGCCGATGGCAAGTTACTACGTCTACATCATGGCCAGTCGTCGCAATGGCACGCTCTATGTCGGCGTAACGAACGATCTCATCCGTCGGGTGTATCAGCACCGCACAGGCGCCGTCGAAGGCTTCACGAAGAAGCATGGCGTGAAACGGCTCGTCTACTTCGAAGAGACAAGCGACGTGCGCAGCGCTTTACAGCGCGAGAAGAACATCAAGCACTGGAGCCGGGCTTGGAAACTGGCACTGATCGAGGAGGCTAATCCGGATTGGGAGGACCTGTACGACAAGCTGCTGGGCTAGATTCTGGATGCCCGGGTCAAGCCCGGGCATGACCAATCTGATGTTTGTGCCAAGAGCCAAGTCTAGCTCGGACTGTGCCCCATGAGTTCAGCAAGCTCGAGAAACCTTGTATGCCATCACCGGGCTTGACCCGGTGATCCAAAGTGGCGTTTGGGTCAAGCGATGCCTGGATTGCCGGGTCAAGTTCGGCAATGACAAGTGAAGAGGTTCTTCGCTCCAAGCTCTTGTTCCCAAAGCAATCATTTTGGGTCAGTCTCTGAGACCAACGAGTCGTTCGATCGCAGCTATGAGGTTGCCGCCACCATGACCGACCAGCAGACCTTCGAGCTCGGCGATTTCGCCCTGCAGAGCGGCATCACGCTGCCCGGCGCGCGCCTGGTCTACAAGACCTACGGCGAACTGAATGCCGACAAGTCGAATGCGATCCTCTATCCAACCTCCTACAGCGCCCAGCACAGTGATATCGACTGGCTGATCGGGCCCGAGGGCGTGCTCGATCCGACAAACGCCTTCGTCGTCATCCCCAACATGTTCACCAACGGGCTTTCCAGCTCGCCGAGCAACACGCCCCTGCCGCTGTCCCAGGGGCGCTTTCCGCCGGTCACCCTCTACGACAACGTCATGGCGCAGGAGCGGCTGCTGCGCGAAGTCTTTGGCATCGAGCGCCTGGCCCTGGTCTACGGCTGGTCCATGGGCGGCCAGCAGGCCTATCACTGGGGCGCGCTCTTTCCCGAGCGGGTCGCGCGGATCTGCGTGGTCTGCGGCTCGGCCAAGACCGCCCCGCACAACCAGGTCTTTCTCGAGGGCGTGAAGGCGACGCTCACCGCCGATGCGGCCTACCGCGACGGCTGGTTCCACGAGTCGCCGATCCGCGGCCTGCGCGCCATGGCGCGGGTCTATGCGGGCTGGGCGCTGTCGCAGGCCTTCTACCGCGAAGACACTTGGCGTAGCCTCGGCTTCCCCTCTCTAGAGGATTTCCTGATCCACGGCTGGGAGGCGAACTTCCTGCGCCGCGACGCCAACGATTTGCTCGCCCAGATCGGCACCTGGCAGCGGGCCGACATCAGCGCCAACGAGCGCTACGAAGGCGATCTCTCGCGGGCGCTCGGCGCCGTTACGGCCAAGGCCCTGGTGATGCCGGGCGAGACCGATCTCTACTTTCGCGTCGCCGACAACGCGCGCGAGGTCGCGCTGATGCCCAACGCCGAGCTGCGGCCCATTCCTTCGATCTGGGGCCACCGCGCCGGCAATCCACTCAACAACCCCAGCGACGCCGCCTTCTTGCGCGAGGCCGTGCAGGAGTTGCTCGCCGATTGACGGGCCCAGAGACGTGTGAACGGCCTTAGGCCACCCGCCGCAGGAACACCACCTTGGCCTTGCCGTAGGTCCGCTCGTCGAGCGGCTCGAAGCCCGGCGGGGTGGCGAGGCTCTCGCTCTTCAGCAGCTCGACGGTGACCAGCGCGCCGGGCGCCAGCCAGCCGGCGGCGTCGAGGGCGGTCAGGGCCGGCTCGGCCAGGCCCAGGTTGTAGGGCGGGTCCATCAGGACCAGGCCGCAGGGCCCGCCGTGGCGTGCGGCCGGCGGCGGGCGCAGCACGTCGGCGCGCAGCACCGTGGACTCGTCCTGGACGTCGAGGCGGCGCAGGTTGTCGTGCAGCACCGCTTCGGCCGCGACATGCTCTTCCATGAAGACCACGTGGGCCGCGCCGCGCGACAGCGCCTCCAGGCCCAGGGCGCCGGTGCCGGCGAAGGCGTCGAGCACCCGGGCGCCGGTGAGGGCGGGGCCGCGTTCGGCGATCTTGCCCTGGACCAGAATGTTGAACAGCGCCTCGCGGGCGCGGTCGCTGGTCGGCCGCACGGCCAGGCCCTCGGGCGCGGCCAACGGACGGCCCCTAAAGCGGCCGGCGACGATGCGCACGGGTCTTGCCTCCGCTCTTGCTGTCGGCCTTGGGCTTGTCGGCCGCCGCCTTGGTGCCGGTCCTGCGGCGCTGGGCGGCCTTCTTGTGGCCCGGCTTGACCGGCCTGGGCTTGGCCTTGGCGTGGCCGCTGCCGCGCGCGGGCTTGGCCGGCGGGCCGAGCCCCAGGTTGGCGGCCAGGCTGCGCGCCGGCACTTCGGCCAGCGCGCCGCGCGCGAGCTGGCCGAGCTGGAAGGGGCCGTAGGCGATGCGGATCAGGCGGTTGACCCGCAGCCCCAGGTGCTCGCAGACGCGCCGGATCTCGCGGTTCTTGCCCTCGGTCAGGGTCAGCGTGAGCCAGGCATTGGCGCCCTGCTGCGAATCGATCCGGGCCTCGATCGGGCCGTAGTCGATGCCGGCCACCGTGACGCCACGCTTGAGCGCCGCCAGATCCGCTGGCGTGACTTGGCCGAACACGCGCACCCGGTAGCGCCGGCGCCAGCCGGTCGCCGGCAGCTCGAGGCGGCGCTTCAGCCCGCCGTCGTTGGTGAGCAGCAGCAGGCCCTCGGAGTTGAGGTCGAGGCGGCCGATCGGCATGACGCGCGGCAGCGCGGCCGGCAGCAGGTCGTAGATCGTGCGCCGGCCCTGGGGATCGCGCGCCGCGGTGAGCAAGCCGGGCGGCTTGTGCAGACGCCAGAGGCGCGGCGGCTCGGCGGTCGGCAGCGGCGTGCCGTCGACGGTGATTCGGGCGTCCGGGCCGACGGCGATGGCCGGGCTCGTCAGGACCTCGCCGTCCAGCGCGACCCGGCCCTCGGCGATCAGGCGTTCGGCGTCGCGGCGCGAGCAGACGCCGGCGCGGGCGATCACCTTGGCGATCCGCTCGCGGTCGGCCGTCTCCGTCTCGGCTTCGGACTCGGGCATGACGTTAGGCGCTGCGGACCGCAGCCGGCTGGGCCTCGGCGCAGGCCGCAACCAGGGCCGCAAAAATCGCCCTGTCGCCGGCGCTGATCCCGTACTCGGGGTGCCACTGCACGCCCAGGCAGAAGCGATGGCCGGGCGCCTCGATGCCTTCGATCACGCCGTCGGGGGCGGTGGCATTGAGGCGGGTCCCGGGACCGAGCGTCTCGGCGGCCTGGTGGTGGGCGGAGTTCACTTCGAGGCTCTCGACGCCGCAGATCCGCTGCAGGTAGCTGCCGCGCACCAGGGTGACGCTGTGGCCCGGCTCGTCGCGCGGGTTGGGCTGCTCGTGGGGCAGCGCATCGGGGACGGCATCGGGAATGTGCTGGATCAGCGTGCCGCCGAGCAGCACGGTCAGGAGCTGCATGCCGCCGCAGATGCCGAGCACGGGCAGATCGCGCGCCAGCGCCGCGCGGGTTGCGGCCAGCTCGAAGGCGGTGCGGCGGTCCTTCGTGGTCACGCTGGGATGCCGCGTCGCCGCCCCGAACAGGCCCGGGTCGATGTCGAAGGCGCCGCCGGTGACGATCAGGCCGTCGAGGCCCTCGATGTAGCCCGCGGCCAGATCGGGTTCGTGGGGCAGCAGCACCGGCAGGCCGCCGGCCGCCGCCACCGCCGCGCAGTAATTCTCGCGGATCGCGTACCAGGGCAGGCGAGAATAGCCACCCGGCTTGGCGGCCGCCTCGTAGTCCAGGGTGAGACCGATGGTCGGGCGATCGCTGCGGGGCTGATCCATGACGCCACTCTAGGCCTTCGGCCTCCGATGAGACAACGGCTGCAGGGACTCTAGCGGCGGGTGGCTAAAGCGGGATTGACTCTTCACCGTCGATCCATTATTTAACAGATAAGTTAATTAACGAGAATGTTAATCAGTGACCTTGCAGATGGCCTCCCAAAGCAGACATCTGGACGAGACCTTCGCGGCCCTCGCCGATCCGACCCGGCGGGCGATCCTGGCCCGGCTGGCCGAGGGCCCGGCGTCGGTGGGCGAGCTCTCGACACCCTTCGAGATCTCGGCGCCGGCGATCTCACGCCACCTGAAGGTGCTGGAGCGCGCCGGGCTGATCAGCCGCGAGAAGCGCGCGCAGTGGCGCCATTGCCGGCTCGAGCCGGCGGCGCTCAAGGCGGCGAGCGATTGGATCGCGATCTACCGGCGGTTCTGGGAGGAGCGTTTCGACGCCCTGGCCCGCTATCTGGAGCAACAGGAAGACAGCGAGCACAAAGGAGACAAGGACGATGCCGAGCCTACAGAGCGAGACTGAGCGCCCGACGGGCGCGCAAGCCGACACCACGCTGCGCATGAGCCGCGTCTTCGCGGCCTCGCGCCTGCGGGTATTCCGCGCCTTCACCGATCCGAGCCATCTGGTGCGCTGGTGGGGCCCGGAGGGCTACGACGTGCCGGAGATCCGTCTCGATCCGCGACCCGGCGGAGAGTGGCGCACCTGCATGCGTTCGCCGACCGGCTCGCAGCACTGCGTCGGCGGTGTCTACAAGGAGGTCTCGCCGCCCGAGCGCCTGGTCCTCACCTGGATCTGGGATGGTGAGGACATGGACGGCCTGGAGACCCTGGTGACGCTCGAGTTTCACGAGGCCGCCGGCGGCACGGAGCTGCGCCTGACTCACGAGGCGCTGCCGAGCGTGAGCTCGCGCGACAAGCACGGCGGCGGCTGGGGCAGCTCCTTCGACTGCCTCGAGGCCTTTCTGCGAGAAGAGGAGACGAAGTGATGGCGGCGATCACGATTCACGGCTTTCCGGCCAGCTCCTACGTGCGGACCGCACGCATGGCCTGCGTCGAGAAGGGCGTCGACTACACGCTCGACCCCTTGCGGCCGGGCGAGACCCGCGAGCGCGGCCTGCACCCCTTCGGCAAGGTGCCGGCGATGACCAACGGCGCGATCAAGCTGTTCGAGACCAGCGCGATCACGCGCTACGTCGACGAGCACTTCGACGGGCCCGCGTTGCAGCCGGACAACCCCGAGGCGCGGGCGACCATGAACCAGTGGATCAGCGCCATCAACGACGTGGTCTTCGACGCCATGGTCCGGCGCTGCTTCATCAGGTACTTCTTCCTGCTCGGCGCGGACGGCAAGCCGGACCGCAGCATCATCGACCCGGCGCTGGAACAGGCCCGCGAGCAGTTCGCGGCGCTCGATGCCGCCTACGGCGACAACGACTATCTCGCCGGTGGCCGCCTCTCGCTCGCCGATCTGTTCCTGGCGCCCATCATGGCGGTGATGCAGCAGGTGCCCGAGGGCCCGGCCCTGTTCGAGGCTTCGCCGAACCTAAGCCGGGCCTTCGCGGGCCTTTCGGCCCGGCGGAGCTTCCTGGAGACCGATCCGGCCGACGCTTGATCTCTCCTGTAGGCCTCTACGTCAGGGGCTGGGTCTTGTGAGCCTGGCGATTGAATGCCAAACAAGACGAGGCGGCTGGAGGACTGGGCCGCCCCGCAAGCTTGGCCCAGCAGACCCGGGAGGCACCGGTGAGCGATCTGGTCATCCATGGATTTCCGCTCAGCACGTACGTGCGTACGGCGCGCATGGCCTGCGTCGAGAAGGGCGTGGCTTACCACTTGGATCCCCTGCCGCCGGGCGAGACGCGCGAGCGCGATCTGCATCCCTTCGGCAAGATACCGGCCCTGAGCCACGGCGATCTCAGGCTCTTCGAGACCTTCGCCATTGTCCGCTACATCGACGAGGCCTTCGAGGGCCCGCCGCTACAGCCGAGCGAACCCGTGGATCGCGCGCGCATGACCCAGTGGATCAGCGCGATCAACGACACGATCTACGATGCCATGATCCGCCGCTGTGTGCTGCAATACGCCTTCCCGAAAGGGCCGGACGGCCAGCCGGATCGCGCGGTGATCGAGCCGGCCGCGGTCGAGACCGGCGCGCAGATCGCCATCCTCGAGGCCGCCTATGGCGGAGGGCCTTACCTGCTTGGCGCCGAACTGAGCCTCGCCGATCTCTTTCTGGCGCCGATCCTGTTCTATCTGCGGCAGACGCCGGAGGGCGCTGCGCAGCTCGCCAAGGCGCCCAAGGTCGCGCGCGGCTACGAGGCGCTCGCGGCGCGGCGCAGCTTTCGGGAGACCGAGCCGCCGCCTCCGCCAACCGCGGGCACCTGATTCTTGGCCGAAGGCTCGCCGATGGCCTTGGCGCTGGCCGAGGCCGAGGCCGCGGTCGCGGCGGGAGAGGTGCCGGTCGGTGCTGTGCTGGTCGATGGGCCGAGCGGTGAAGTGCTTGCAAGTGCGCACAATCGCGTCGAGGCCCTGCGCGATCCCACGGCGCATGCCGAGATGCTGGTGATCCGCGATGCCGCGGCGCGCCTGGGAGAGAAGCGCCTGGCCGCGGCCGACCTCTACGTCACGTTGGAACCCTGCGCCATGTGCGCCCAGGCGATCGCCTTCGCCCGCCTGCGCCGGCTCTACTTCGGCGCCTACGACCCCAAGGGCGGCGGCGTCGAGCACGGGGCGCGGATCTTCGAGCAGCCGACCTGCCACCATCGGCCCGAGGTGATCGGCGGGATCGAGGAAAGACGGGCAGCGGCCCTCCTGAAAGCCTTCTTCGAGGCTCGCCGCAGCCCGGCCAGCGGCTGAGTCCGGCTCATCAAATGTGCGTCAGTCCGGCGGTCGGCTCGCTGGCAAGCTCGCCGCGCCTTGCCATATTGTGAAGTCCTGAGACCCAGCGAAAGGGAGACCGCGGCATGTCCGGGGCATCCAACGGCGCGATTACCGGCTATCACGCCCATGTCTACTATGACGCCGAGAGCAAGGGGCGCGCCGGTGCGCTGCGCTCGGAGATTGAAGCGCGTTTCGACGTGCGTCTCGGCCGCTGGCACGACCGGCCGATCGGCCCGCATCCGCGCTGGAGCTATCAAATCGCCTTCAAGCCGGCGCTGTTCGGCGAGATCGTGCCCTGGCTCGCGCTCAACCGGCGCGGCCTGGTGATCTTCCTACATCCGGAGACCGGCGACCACATCGCCGACCACAGCGATCACGCGCTCTGGATGGGCGACAAGCTGGCGCTCGACATGGAGGCGCTGAAATGACCCGGCGGTTCAACGCGGCCTTGGCCGCGTTCCTCATGCTGCTCGTTCTGGCGCCTTTGGGCCAAGCGAGCGCGGGTGTCGCGCTCGATGCCGAGCGCCGGGCCGCTCTGGCCGCGTTGCCACTGCTGCAAGGTGAGCCGCTCGCTGCCGATGCGCTCGAGGGCGAAATCGTGGTCGTCACCTTCTTCGCCTCCTGGTGCCCGCCCTGCCATGCCGAGTTCGTGGCGCTGAACCGGATCGAGGAAGCCTATCGCGGCAAGGGTGTGCGGATCCTGGCCCTCAATGCCTACGAGCATTACATCAAGGACGACGGTGCGCGCCTGGAGGCTTTTCTCGAGGCCAAGGCACCGCGCTTCGAGATCCTGGGCGCGGGCGACTCCGTGACCGCCCTGTTCGACGACGTGAAGCGGATCCCGACCCTGTTCGTCTTCGGACGCGACGGCGCGCCCCTGCTCCACTTCATCCATGCCCAAGGCGCGGTAAAGACGCACGTTACCTTCGAAGAGGTCGCAGATGCGATCGAGCGCGGCCTGTGATCCCGGACCGCACCTGACGCCGTCGAGGATCTTCCAGCGCTGAAGACGCACGCGCTAGCCCTCAGCCTCAAGTCCGACTAGGTTTATTGTCGTGACTGAACCGCCGGCCTGGCCTAACCGGCGCGAGACGAGGGGACGGGCAGGCCGATGTCGTTTGTACTGAAGCGAACGCTTGCGGTAGCCGTGCTGCTCGCCCTGGCCTGCCTTGCGGTCGGCTGGGGGACGCGCGCGGTGACGATGCGCGAGGTGCGCGACCAGTTGACCGGCGAGGCGACCTTGCTTGCCGAACATGCCGCGCGCAGCCTCGACGGCATCGATCTCACCCTCGGCGCGCTCGCCCAGAAGATCGAGTCGCGATGGCGCGACGGCATGCCGCCCAGCGCCGGCTATCACCAGGTCTTCGCCAGACGGGTCAAGGATTTGCCGCAGGTCACGGGCATCGTGCTGCTCGACCGCGACGGCAACCTCCTGGCCGACCAGGTGACGGCCCGGCCCCGCCCCTTCAACCTCTCCGAACGCGGCTATTTCCGCGCCCATGCGGAAGGCGAACTGGACGAGGGCCGCTTCCTCGGCGATCCCGTGCGCGGCGGGGTCACCGGCAAGGCCTTCTTCAGCGCAAGCTATGCGATCCAGGACCCGAGGGGCGACTTCGGCGGCGTGCTGGCGGCCACCTTCGACCCCTTCTACTACCAGCGGCATCAGGAGCATGGCCAACTGGCCGGCGGCAGGCGCGACGTCGCGCTGGTCGACGAAGACGGCATGATCCTGGCGAGCTCGAGCGATTTCGCTGCGGCGATCGAGCTCTCGAAAGAGGGCGGCAGGCCGATCGGGCAGGATCCGGCGGGCCGCAACGGTACCGTGCGGCCTGCCCTGACGGCCGACGGGGTCATCCGCTTCACCCTGCTGAGCAGCGGGCAGACCCATCTGGCGGCCCTGGCCCAGGTGCCGCTCTACCCCTTCTATGCCTATGTCGGGCTCGTCGAGGACGAGGCGTTTCGGAGCTGGACCTACCTGGCCTATGGTCTCGGCGGCGCCTGGGCCACGGTGACGCTGGCATCGGCGGCCGCCTTCGCCGGCATGTGGCGGCGTGAGACCGAGCGGCGCGAGGCCTTCGCTGCCCTGAAGAAGGTCAGCTACGAGGCGCGCGACGCCCTCGAGCGGGCCGAGGCGGCCAGTGCCGCCAAGTCGCGCTTCCTGGCGCACATGAGCCATGAGCTGCGCACGCCGCTGAACGCGATTCTCGGCTTCTCCGAGATCATCCGTGACGGCGTGTTCGGCGACAACCTGGCCAGAGACCGGGAGTATGCCGACCTGATCCACAGCAGCGGGCGGCACCTCCTGCAGATCATCAACGACATCCTCGATCTCTCACGCATCGAGGCCGGCAAGCTGAAGGTGCAGCCCAGGCTCGTCGCGCTGTCGCCGCTCTGCGAGGACGCCGTCCTGCTGACCAGCCAGGACTTCGAGGACCATGGGGTCGGGGTCTCGACCCGCCTGGCGCCGGGCTGCCCGCCGTTGTTCGCCGACGAGAAGGCGGCCAAGCAGATGCTGGTCAACCTGCTGTCGAACGCCGCCAAGTTTTCGCCGCCGGGCAGCTTGGTCGAGCTCGCGGCCGAGCCCTCGGCCGACGGCGGCTTGGTCATGCTGATCACCGACCAGGGACCTGGCATCGCGCGGGACCGGCTCGCGACGGTCTTCGAGCCCTTCGCCCAAGCTTCAGCCGGCGTGTCGGTCAAGGGGCAGGGCACCGGCCTCGGCTTGCCGCTGGTGAAATCCCTGATCGAGCTGCACGGCGGTCGGATCGAGATCGAAAGCGAGCTGGACCGGGGCACCCGGGTGAGCCTGTTCTTTCCGCCGCCTCCGCCGGAGGCAGCCACGGCCGGAACGACCTGATCGCAAATCGCCCCGGGGGGACTTGCCGGGTCATGAAACCGTCATATCTGAGGCGGCATGACGGGGCGTGCAGATCCGAAAAGAGACGCAGCCGTGCTCGTCGCGTCGCTCGGGGCAGGGGCGCTGAGCCTTGCGCGCGAATACGCGACCTATCTGATGCAGGTCGGCGAGCTCGATGCCTCGCGCGACTGGCACTTGGTGACTGACGAGATCCAGTCGATGCTGCTGCTCGCCGAAGGCGACCCGCGCTGAGTCCGGTCCGGCCGCCGCGAGCGGCTGCGGTTCAACGAAAAGCCGGCTCGTCGAAGCTGCGCAGCTTACGCGAATGCAGGGTCTCGACGCCCTGCTGGCGCAGGCGCTCGATCGCGCCGAGGCCGATCTCCAGGTGTTGGCTGATGCTCTGGTTGTAGAAGCTGTTGGCCATGGCCGGCAACTTGATCTCGCCGTGCAGCGGCTTGTCGGAGACGCAGAGCAGCGTGCCGTAGGGCACGCGGAAGCGGAAGCCGTTGGCGGCGATCGTCGCCGACTCCATGTCGACCGCGATCGCCCGCGACTGGTTGAAGCGCAAGGCGAGCGCGTTGTAGCGCAGCTCCCAATCGCGGTCGTCGGTGGTGAAGACCGTGCCGGTGCGCAGGCGGCGCTTGAGCTCGCGGCCGGCGCGGCCGGTCACGTCGGCGACCGATTCGGTGAGCGCGATCTGGACCTCGGCGATCGGCGGCACCGGCACCCAGACCGGCAGGTCCTCGTCGAGCACGTGGTCGGCGCGCACGTAAGCATGGGCCAGCACGTAGTCGCCCAGGCGCTGGGTCTTCCTCAGTCCGCCGCAGTGCCCGACCATCAGCCAGCAGTGCGGGCGCAGCACGGCCACGTGGTCGGTGATGGTCTTGGCGTTGGAGGGCCCCACGCCGATGTTGATCAGCGTGATGCCCTGATGGCGGTCGCGCACGAGGTGATAGGCCGGCATCTGCGGCAGGTGCCGCGGCGCCTGTCCCGAGGGCGCCTCGTCGCTCAGCCGCGGGTTGGGCGCCACGACGTCGCCGGGCTCGACGAAGGCGCGGTAGTCGCCGCCGTTGCCGACCTGCGCCTTGCCGTAGGCGACGAACTCGTCGACGTAGCGCTGGTAGTTGGTGAAGAAGACGAAGCGCTGGAAGTGCTGCGGCGAGGTCGCGGTGTAGTGGCGCAGGCGGGTCAGCGAGTAGTCCACCCGCGCGGCGCTGAACAGCGCGAGCGGCTTGGGTTCGCCCGGCCGCGCCGCGAAGGTGCCGTTGGCGATTGCATCGTCGATGCGCGAGAGATCGGGCATCGGAAAGCGGATCGGCAGTTCCTCGACCTGCTCGGCGGTGAGCCCGGCCTCCAGGCCCTCGGTCACGAAGGTCAGCGGGATCGGCCGCTCGCTGACCCCGACCATCAGCGGCCCGGCGTGGTTCTCCAGCAGCAGCTCGAACTGCTTGAGGTAGTAGCTGCGGAACAGCGCGGGCCGGGTGATCGTCGCGCCGTAGCTGCCGGCCGCGTGCAGGGCACCGTAGGAGAGGCCGCTCTGCGAGGGCCGGCCGGGGCCGGGCGGCACGGTGATGCCGACGTAGGGATAGCAGGCGGGCGGGCCCTCGGCCGCGTCGGACCGGCCCTCGACGATGGCCGTGACCCGGTCGCGCACCGTCTGCACCGCCTCCTCGTAGAGCGCGACGACGCGCTCGAAGGCGGCCTCGGCGTCGGTGAAGGGCTCGAGGTTGCGGGTTCGGCCGTGGCCGCTGTCGGGCATGACGGGGCTCGCTTTCCGGGTTCGCTCGCCGAGGCCGAAGATTCGCCCGGAACCGCCCGGCGGATCAAGCGCGCAGGCGGCCTTTGGTTGACTTCACCAGGCACGGCATCGTTAGCTGAGCGGCCTCTCTCGACGGGAATTCACCGACGTGACCGCTTCGGAAAGGACCGCAAGGCCCGCGCCTTTGCGCGTGGCGCTCTGGATGCTCGGCGTGCTGGCCTCCTTCACCTCGATGGCGGTGTCGGGGCGCGAGATCTCGCGCGAGCTCGACACCTTCGAGCTGATGTTCTATCGCAGTCTCCTGGCCATGGCCCTGATCCTGCTGTTCGCGGCCTGGTCGCGCGAGGGCTTCCGCCAGTTGCGCAGCCGGCGGCCGGGCTTGCAGGTCCTGCGTAATCTCTTCCACTTCGTCGGCCAGTTCGGCTGGTTCTATGCCATTGCGCTGATCCCTCTTGCCCAGGTCTTCGCGATCGAGTTCACCACGCCGCTGTGGATCGCACTGCTCGCCCCCTTGGTGCTCGGCGAGCGCCTGACCCGCACCCGCGTGCTGGCGGCGGTGCTCGGCTTCATCGGCGTCTTGATCGTCGTGCGCCCGGGCCTGGCCACGATCAATCCGGGCACGATCGCCATGCTGATCGGCGCGCTCGGCTTCGCCGGCTCGATGATGACCACCAAGCGCCTGACCGAATACGATCGGCCGGTCACGATCCTGTTCTACATGACCATCGTTCAGGCCCCGATCGCCTTCTTGCCTGCGCTCGGCGGCCTGAGCTGGCCGACGGGAGGAACCTGGCTGTGGCTGTTCGCGGTCACCTTGGCCGGTCTCGCCGGGCACTACTGCCTGGCCCGCGCCTTCGCGCTCGCCGATGCCGTGACGGTCGCACCGCTCGACTTTCTACGCCTGCCGCTCATCGCCCTGGTCGGCATGGCGCTCTACGCCGAGCCGCTCGATCTCTGGGTGTTCCTGGGCGGCGGCCTGATCCTGCTCGGCAACTACGCTAACTTGCGCATGGAGAGCCGGCGGACCGACTCTGCGGGCCTACCCTGAATTCCCGGATCGGCGAACCAGCCCCGTCGAGCGTCCTGCCCGATACGATCGGCGTCACCATACCGTGCCTGCTGAGCGGATCTACGCTATAGAGCGGTCGGACGAAGGGGAGGGGATCGTGAACCAGACGACGGCAGCCGATCCGGCCGAGCGGGCGCTCTCGATCTTCCCGGCCGGCTCGAACGGCGAGTTCAACCTGCCCTCGGACCTTGTGCGGGTCGTGGCGCGCGGCGAGGGCTGCCGCCTGTGGGACAGCGCCGGGCGCGCGTACCTGGACATGTCCATGGGCTGGGGCTCGGTGCTGGTCGGCCACGCCCGGCCCGAGGTGGTCGAGGCCGTGGCTCGGCAGGCCGCCCAGGGTCTCAACTTCGCGAGCGTGACCGAGCCCGCGCTGCGCCTGGCCGAGGAAATCCGGCGGGCCGCGCCCTTCTGCGAACGCCTGCGCTTCTGCGCCTCGGGCACGGAGGCTACGGCCACTTGCCAGCGTCTGGCCCGCGCCGCGACCGGCCGGCCCAAGCTGCTCAAGTTCGAGGGCGCCTATCACGGCGCCAACGAGGTCGGCGTGACCAGCCTCTTCCCCCACGCGCCGCCGCCCTTTCCCGCGCCCGATACGACTGGTGGCGGCCTGGCGCCGCTGGTCGACGACACGCTATTGGTCGCGCCCTTCAACGATCTGGCCACGAGCGAGCGGGTCGTCGCGGCGAACGCGGCCGAGCTCGCCGGTGTCATCGTCGAGCCGCTGCAGCGCTGCACGCCGCCGCGGCCGGGCTTCCTCGAGGGCCTGCGCGCGCTCTGCGATCGCCATGGCCTGGTCCTGATCTTCGACGAGGTCGTCACCGGCTTCCGCCTGGCCTACGGCGGCGCGGCCGCCCACTACGGCGTCAAGCCCGACCTTGTTGCTTACGGCAAGGCCCTGGGCGGGGGCGCGCCGATCGGCGCCTTCGGCGGCAAGGCCGAGATCCTGGACCTGGTGCGCGAAGACCGGCTGGGCCGCGACGACTACGTCTGGACCGCCTCGACCCTCGGCGGCAACCCGGTCTCCTGCGCCGCCGCCCTGGCCGCGCTCGAGATCTACCGCCGGCCCGGCACCTACGAGCGCCTGCATGCGCTCGGCGCACGCCTACGCGCCGGCATGGCCGCG
>JAKSDN010000047.1 GCA_022360075.1 Kiloniellales bacterium
GCCGCGCCCACGCGATCGGCGATCTTCAGCTCGTTGAGGCCGTTCTGCGCCGAGAGCACGAAGCCATCGTCGGCCAGATGCGGCGCCAGGGCCTCCAAGGCCTCGGCCGTGTGGTGCGCCTTGACCGCGAGCACGATGCGCGCGAAGCGCCCGGCCACGGACTCCGGCGTCGCCGCGCGCACCGACTGTTCGAACGTCTCAACCGGTCCTTCGATGGCCAGGCCATCGCGGTTGCAGGCCTCGACGTGCTCGGCGACCTTGTCGACCAGGAGCACCTCGTGCCCGGCACGCGCCCAGTAAGCGCCGAGCGTGCCGCCGATCGCGCCGGCGCCCCAGATCAGGATCGGCTCGGCCATGGTCCTTCCAAAGCCTCGCGGGTCTCCGCCACGCCGACCGCCCAGAGCCCTTCCATGACGTCATCGGACTTCTGGTACTCGCCGCCGAAGTTGCCATCGCCGATCATCGCCCGCACCTGTTCGGGGTTCTTAGTTTTCAGCTCGGCGTGATCGATCATCGGCTTCTTGCCCTCGGGCGTGGCCACGTTGGCGAGGCGGGTCCAGGGGAAGTTCTCCATCCAGCTCGCGTGCGAGCCCTCGGGGTCGATCTCCTGCACCTTGGACCAGGTCTTGGGCGCGTTCCACCAGTTGTGGAAGCGGATCGTCATCTCCGGCCGCTCCGCCATCAGCTCCTGGGCGAGAGCCGCCGCCGGCGCGTTGCCGCCGTGGCCGTTGACGATCAGCAGGCGGCGAAAGCCGCTGCGGTGGAGCGAGTCGGTGACGTCGCGCACCACGGCCAGAAGCGTCTCGACCTTGAGCGTGATCGAGCCCGGAAAGGCGGCGAAGTAGGGGGCGAGACCGAAGGGCATGACCGGAAAGACCGGCACGCCCAGCGGAGCGGCCGCCTCGGCGGCCACGCGCTCGGCCAGGATCGCGTCGACGCAGAGCGAAAGCTGCGCGTGCTGCTCGGTCGAGCCGATCGGCAGCACGCAGCGGTCGTCGCCGGCGAGATAGGCCTCGACCTGCATCCAGTTCATCTCGCTGATCCGCATGTCCGCTCGCTTCCCCGTGTTTTCGTTCAGGCGCTGTCCCGTTGCTCCCGTTCGTCGACCGCCGTCTGCCAGTTCACGGAATCGAGGACGATCTTCGCCATCAGGCGCGACAGCGTCGCCTGCTCGGCGGGCGACAGGGTCTCCAGCATCTGCTTCTCGAAGGAGACGAAGTAGGGCAGGGCCTCCTCGAAGATCCGCCGCCCCTCCGGCCGCAAGCGCAGGATCTGCGAGCGCTTGTCGTCCGGGTCCTCGCTGCGCCCGATCAGGCCGGCCTTGCAAAGTTTCTGGATCGCCCGGCTGAGCGTGTTCTTGGGAAAGCCCGAGGAGACGCTGATGTCGCGCGCCAGGGCACCGTCGTAGAGGCCGAGCGAATAGATCACGACGAACTCCGGCCGGGTCAGGCCGTAGCGCTCCTCGACCCAGCCGTAGAGCGGCACGTTGTAGCGCAGCGCCAGATAGTTGAGCCGGAAGGCGAGCCAGCAGGGATTGTGCCAGAGCTTCGCCTCGGTCATGGCGTCCATGCCCGTCGCGCCGGCGGCGACGAAACGCGAATCCAGCTTGGAGATCTTTGCGCCCTTTGCCATGGAGCTGAAACAGTTAGTTCCAGATTGAACTTGACGGATCGTTTATCGCCCAGCAAGCTTCGGAACACAAGTTCCGAATGGAACCGACAGAACGGGAGAGCCGACAGGAGCAAGTCGCTCCGGAGAGAGCGACCGGGCATCGAGTTTGGAATCGCGCCAAGCACCAAGCAAGATGCCATTGCCTGCGGCAGCGCTGCGTGAACAAGGGAGTGGTGGACTCATGAGGTTGACAAGGACTGGAAGGCGCCTCGGCCTCGCGCTGGGGCTGAGCATGGCGATGGCGCTTGGCGCCGCGCTGCCGAGCGCTTCGGCGCAAACGCTGACGGTCGGCGTTCGGGGCGGACCCGAATCGCTCGACCCGCATTTCTCCGCGCTCGGCCCGCACGCCGAAGCGGCCAAGCACATCTTCGACACGCTGGTCTGGTCGAACGACAAGCTGCAGCTCGAGCCTTCCCTGGCCGAGTCCTGGAAGGCGCTCGACGACACGACCTGGGAGTTCAAGCTGCGCAAGGGCGTGAAGTTCCACGACGGCTCCGAGTTCACGGCCGAAGACGTGAAGTTCTCGATCGAGCGCATCCCCGTGGTGACGGGGCCGACCACCATGACCATCTACGTGCGCCGCGTCGCCGAGGTGATCATCGTCGATCCGCACACGATCCACATCAAGACCGATGGCCCGGCGGCGACACTGCCTTACGATTTCGTGCGGCTGTTCATCGTCTCGCACAAGGCCGCCAAGGACTACTCGACGAAAGAGACCTCGGCGGAGGGCTTCAACTCCGGCAAGGCTGCGGTCGGCACCGGGCCCTTCAAGCTGGTGTCCTGGGAGCCGAAGGGCGATCTCGTGCTCGAGCGCTTCGACGGCTACTGGCGCGGCAAGGCGCCCTGGGAGCGCGTCGTGCGCAAGGAAATGCCCAACGACTCCTCGCGCCTCGCCGCCCTCAAAGCCGGGCAGGTCGATCTCATCAACTACGTCTCGGCCGCTGACTGGCTGGCGCTGGAGCGCGACCCGCAGATCGACATCTTCAAGGGCGACAGCGTCTACGTCATGAACCTGCAGCTCGATCAGCGCGAACAGACGCCAAAGGTCTATGACCTCGATGGCAATGCGCTGCCCGAGAACCCGCTGCGCGATCCGAAGGTGCGCGAGGCGATCGACCTTTCGATCGATCGCCAGGCCATGGTCGAGGTCGTGCTCGAGGGCCTCGGACGGCCGGCGGGCCAGGTCATGCCCGAAGGCTTCTTCGGCTATAGCGACAAGGTTCCGGCGCGGGTCCACGACAGGACGCGGGCCAAGGCGCTGCTGTCCGAGGCGGGCTATCCCGACGGTTTCCAGATCGATCTCTACTGCACCAGCGACCGCCTGCCGGGCGACGGGGCGATCTGCCAGGGTCTCGGCCAGATGTTCACCCAGGTCGGCATCAAGACCAACGTGAACGCGATCAGCCGCACCGTCTACTTCCCGGCTCAGTCGCGTCTGGAGTACTCGGTCTTCATGAACGGCTGGGGCACGCTGACC
>JAKSDN010000862.1 GCA_022360075.1 Kiloniellales bacterium
AGGGCCGTGCCCTGCCATTGCCGCGCGCTGGGCGTGTTGCTGTCGGCAAAGCCGGGTGCACCGCCGGCGAGCATCGAGCCACCAACCGCTGCCGTGATGCTCAGAAAGCGGCGGCGCGAAAGCCTGTCTCGGCTTGGGTTTACGGACATTGCCGTCGCTTTCTCAGCCGTCATCCGGAACGCTGTGATGGTCGGACGCTTCGGCGCTCCCGTCGTCGAAGATGTAGTCGACGGGGATCTCGTCGAGCCTGGCCAGGCGGCCGCCATGCAGCGCTGCGAATTGCCTCGCGTCTTCCTCCGATCCAAAGGGCACGGCTTCGGCCAGGCCCATACCGCCGCGCTTGGCGCTGCCGAGAACGAACCAGGCGCTGCGGGCCTCGATCCAGGTGCCGGGCTCGGGGGAGTCCCAGTTGCGGGCGAGCGCCATGTCGTTCACGTAGATCGCCTGCACGTCCTTCTGCTCGCCGGGCAGCATCAAAAAGGCGACCGTGTCGCGCACCGAAGAGAACCAGATTGGCACTTCGGACTCGCCGACGAAGATCTGGCCCTTGGGACCCGGATGATCGGCAACGATCATGCCGCAGTAGTGGCCGTTGGCTTCGCGGTCCAGCTCGCGCGGCGCCGGCGCGGCGACCTCGCTTTCCGGCCGGCAGGCGGCGAGCCAGAAACCGGCGAGCGCGACGACGAGCAGGCAGCGTGCCGTCCTGGTCATAGCTCTTTCCTTTGCAGCACGAGGATGCTGGCGGTCAGCGCGCCGACCAGCCAGACGCCGATCGCGGCCAGGCCCAGCGGCCCGAACCAGGCTTTCCCGGTCTCGATCCCCCCCAAACCGGAGACCAGTGCCGCGCTTTCCGAGCCCATCAGGTTGAACAGGCGGAAGGCGTCCGTCGGGTTGATCAGCAGCAGCATCGCGAAGAGGCCTTGGCCGATGGACTGGCTGCTGTCGGCGACCAGCAAAGCCAGCAGGCCGAGGTCGTAGAGCACCACCATGACCAGCCAGAGCCCGATCGCAATGCCAACCGCCGTTGCCCGCTCGCGCACCACGGCGCTGATCAGATAGCCGAAGGCGAGGAACGTCGCGCCGAGCAGGAGTGAGCTGCCCAGCAGGGCGGCCAGCGCTGTCCAATCGCCGGGCACGCTCGAACGGGCGAACGCCACCCACAGACTCGGCCCGCCGTAGCCGATCAGCAACGCCAGGGCGAGGATGCCGAGATGTCCGAGGAACTTGCCGAGGATCACCGTCCAGCGGGGCACCGGATAGGACAGCAGCAGCAAGAGCGTGCCGCGCTCGGCCTCGCCGACCACGGCATCGTAGGCCAGCATGAGCGCGATCAGCGGCAGCAGATAGACGGTGAGGCTGGCAAGGCTCGCCAGGGTGACCGCCAGGGCCGAGGCCTTGACGCTGCCCGTCGGCGTCGTGCCGAGCAGGGCCAGCAACAAGGCCAGCCCGGCCAAAAGCAAGATCGCGGCCGCGACCCAGCGGTTGCGCAGGCCGTCGCGCCATTCCTTGCGGGCGAGCTCGAAGAGGACCGTCATGGCCGATCCTCCCACTTTGGCTCGCGTTCCGTCGCGCTGTCCCGCTGGGTGAAGTGCGCGTAGATCTCTTCCAGACGCGGCGGCATGATCTCAACATCGGTCACGCGCGCGCCGATACCGGCGACCCGGCGCACCAGGTCCATCTTCTCGCTGCCGAGACAGGTGAGATCGACGGCGCAGTCGTTGACCTTGGTCAGGCGGCCCTGCTGCCCGATCGCCTCGGCGACCCGCCCCGCCTCGCCCGGGAGCGAGCGGATGCGGATGCGCACCGGCAGGCCCGCCGCGGTGCGGAGCTCCTCTAGGCTGCCGTCCGCGACCAGGCGTCCCTGCGTCAGGATCGCAAGGCGGTCGACCCGGCTTTCGATCTCGGTCAGCGCGTGCGAGGCGATCAGGACCGTCGCGCCGCCAGCCTTGAGCTGTTCCAGGATCTCGAAGAACTGCATACGCAGGGCTGGGTCGAGGCCCGTTGTCGGTTCGTCGAGCAGCAGCAGGCTGGGCGTGCCGAGCAACGCCTGCGCAAGCCCGAGACGCTGGCGCATACCCTTGGAATAGGTGCGCACGCGGCGGCCGGCCGCCTCACCGAGGCCGACTCTCTCGAGCAGGTCTCGGCACTCGGCTCGGTCGCTGCCTTTCAGTCGGGCGAAGAAGCCGAGCACCTCGGCTCCCGTCATGGCGTCGTAGAGCGCGATGCTCTCCGGCAGATAGCCGATGCGGCGGCGTCGCGCGACGAATTCCGGCGCATCGGGCGTGGCCCCGAGAACCCAAAGCCGTCCCGAACTCGGCCGGGTCAGGCCGAGCATCAGCTTCATCATCGTCGTCTTGCCGGCGCCGTTGTGGCCGAGCAGGGCCAGGCGCTCGCCCGGCGCCGCGCTCAGGCTCACGTCCGCGAGCGCGGCTTGGCGGCCGTAGCGCTTGCCGAGGCTTTCGAGTCGGATCGCGGCGTCGGACATCTCAGCCGTCTCCCGCCAGCGTTTCGATCGGCGGCGGCGCCATGAGCGGCGCGCTATCGACCACCCCACCCGGCTGCAGGCTGGGGAACTCGGCCTGGGCCCAGGCCAGGAGATGGACCGCCGGGCTGCTGAGCAGCAGCTTGGCCAGAGGATGGCGCCAGACGATTTGGTCGACCAAGTCGTTCGGCCGATAGGGGCGGTCGGCGATGCCATCGGCGTCGAGGTCGAAGGCCGTATTGTCGCTCCAATAGTTGCCGCGGCCTTCGAGCGACCACTCGATGTGCTTGCTGCCGACGTACTTGACCTGGCTGCGGCTGCCGATGAAGGCGTTCTCGGCGATGGTGTTGCGCTCGGAGCCGGCGGTGAAGTGCACGCCGATGGCGCAGCCCTCGAAGCGGTTGCGCAGCAGGCGGTTGCGGTTGGCGTTGTAGATGAACACGCATTTCTCGGGGCCGTCGCGCACGACGTTGCCCGCGATCAGCGACTTGTTAGCGTAGTTTAGCAGAAGGCCGCGATCGCGGTCGCCGTGCGAGCGGTTGCCGGTGACCTCAAGCCGGTCGGAGAACATCAGCGCGTAGCCGACGTGATTGCCGACGGAAAGGTTATCGGCGACCAGACTGTCGTGGGTGTACATGTAGTGCACGGCGAAGCGCAGCTCGCGAAAGACGTTGCCGCGGAAGACGTTGCGCTTGCTGGTCGTGACAAATATGCCGTCGCGGCCGAGGCGAAACGCGTTTTCCTCGACGATCGAGCCCGGCGTGTTCCAGAGCTGCACGCCGTTGCCGCGCTCGTTCACGCGCAGATCCTCGCGGCCGACGATCCGGTTGCCGCGCACCACCGCGGCCTCGGGGCCCTTGAGGAAGACGCCGATCAGGTTGTCGTCCAACCGGTTGCCCTCGATCAGCGCGCGGTCGCCGGCCTTCGTGACGAAGACGCCGCTGTCCTCGCTCTCCAGGCTCAATCCGGAGCCGGTGATCGTCAGGCCGCGCAGGGTCGTGTCCGGCGCGTCGATCGTGACCACGCTGCCCGAGCCGGAACCCACGATCCGGGCGCCAGACTCGCCGAGGAGTGTCAGGGGCTTGTCGATGACGATCGGCCCCGGGTGATCGCCCGGGGCCAGGCGCAGCGTATCGCCGCTCTCGGCCCGGGCCATGGCTTTGACCAAGGAGTCGCCGGAGGCGAGCGTCCAGGTCTTCGCCATGGCCGGGCCGACTGCGGTAAAGAACGAGAGGAGCCCGGCTACGGCCAGGAGCAGCCGAGCCGGGTGCCTCTCCATCGCTGGGCGAATGGTCGCCATTCACACGGCCCTGGGTTCCACCATCATGCGCCCGCGCATCTCCATGTGCAGTGCATGGCAGAACCACTGGCAATAGTACCAGTGCACGCCCGGCCGGTCGGCAATGAAGGTGACCGAGGCGGTCGCCTGTGGCGCGACCTCGAAGGCGATGCCGTAGTTCGCCAGCGTGAGGCCGTGGGTCAGGTCGTCGACGTCGTCCTGGTTGGTGACGAAGAGCGTCACCTCGTCGCCTTGCTTCACGGTGAACTTGTCGAGGCTGAACTTCGGCGCCACGGAGTGCATGTAGACCCGCACCTTGTTGCCGTCGCGAACGACGTCCTCGCCCCAATCGAGATCGACACCGTCTTGTGCCGCCCAGCGTCGCGCGTCTTCCCAAGTCGGGTCGTCGCGCTCCCAGGCCGTGCGCGGGTTGACGATGTCCGTGCGCACGATGATGCAGTCGTGCGGCTCGGCGAAGGTCGGGCCGTCGTGTACG
>JAKSDN010000115.1 GCA_022360075.1 Kiloniellales bacterium
CGCGCCGGTCACCGCGACCACGGCGCCGGTCTCGGCGGCGAGGTCGCGGGCGGCGTCCAGCGCCTCCTCCGGCGCGGCGGTCGCATCGATGCTGCCGGCGATGCGCTGCTCGCGGCTGCCCAGGGTCAGGATCTCCGAGGCGTTGCCGCGGACCACGCTCGGCCGCAGGCCGCAGAGCCGCGCAACGGTTTCGCCCCGGAAGCGCGAGGCGCCGATGCCGACCGGGTCGAGCACCCAGGGTTTACCCTGGGCGAGCGCCTCGCGGGCGGCGACCGCCATGGCCTCGGCGCCGGCCGGGCTCAGTGTGCCAACGTTGATGGTCAGCGCATCGGCCAGCGGCACGAAGTCCTGGACCTCCTCGCGGGCCTGCACCATGGCCGGCGAGGCGCCGACCGCAAGCAACAGGTTCGCGGCCAGGTCCATGGCCACGGCGTTGGTCATGTTGTGCACCAGCGGCCCCCGCTCGCGGATCGCGCTGAGGCTGCGCCAGGGACTCGGCAGATCTGCCGCCTTGGGCTTGCTGCCGCCTTGGGACGCCATGGCGCTAGTCGCCGGCAGCGAGGCGCAGCTCGGTATCGAGCACGGCGTGGCGCGCGACCCGTGCCCAGGCCAAAGCGCGGCGCCGGGCCTCCTGGTAAGAACGGTGAATGCGGCCAGCCAAGGCATCCCGGCCGGCCCGCTCGGCCAGCACCGCGTCGGTCGCTTCGTAAGCCGCGTCCAGGATCGCGTCGGGATAGCGCCTCAGCTTGACGCCGCGCTCGCGCTCGAGGCTCTCCAGCGACAACGCGTTCTGCCAGTCCGCCTCGGCCAGGCCGCGCAGGTTCTCAGCCTCGCAGACCGTCGCGACCAGCTCGCGCAGATCGTCCGGCAGGGCCTCGAAAGCCGCGCGGTTGATCAGGCATTCGGCCGAGCCGTTGGGCTCGTGGAAGCCGGGCCAGTGGTAGAACTTCGCGGCCTTGGCCAGTCCCAGCCCGATATCGCTCCAGGGGCCCAGGAACTCGGCGCCGTCGATGACGCCGGTCTGCAGGGCCGGCAGGATCTCGCCGGGCGGCAGGCTGACGGCGGTGGCGCCGAGCCGGCGCATGACCTCGCCGCCGAGGCCGGGCATGCGGTAGGTCAGGCCCTTGAGGTCGTCAAG
>JAKSDN010000719.1 GCA_022360075.1 Kiloniellales bacterium
AGCAACCGAGCCCTTGCCAGTGTCGGTCCAACAGGAGGTTCTGCCCGGAGGTCTGCCTGTCTCCGACGCCCGCCGCCTCCTCAACTACATGCGCTTCGATTCGGCCGGCCGGTTCTTGATTGGCGCGCGCGGCAGCTTCGGCGACCGTCAGCCGGAGCGCTACTTTTCCAAACTCCGCGCTGCTGCTGCCAAGATGTTCCCGGCACTCGCGAACGTACGGTGGCAACGCTCGTGGGGCGGTCGGATCGCCCTCACGGTCGATCATCTGCCACACATCCACGCACCCGCCCCAGGGCTCTATATCGGTCTTGGCTACAATGGCCGTGGCGTCGCCCTCGCCTCGCAAATGGGACCGCTTCTCGCCGGCTTGTGCGTCGGTACGCCGACCGAAGACCTGCCGCTGCCGGTCACCGCAGCCCGACCGATTCCCTTCCACCGCCTACACCGGCCTGCACTGGAGACAGCGGCGGCGTGGTACCGGGTTCTCGATGGAATCGGGGCCTAGCACGGATCCCAAGGTCGGCTCTGCAGAGCGCTTTCGAAGCGAGCAAGACAAGGGAAGTTACAGCATGACGTCTAGCAAAGGGAGGACACTAGGAATGATAAAGTGTTGCATAAAGCGGGCCGCGCAAACGGGTGCTTTCGGGCTTAGCGCGTTCCTGCTACTCGCTGCCGTTCAAACACCGGCTCAATCCGAGACGATTGAATTCAATGCGAGCATCTGGTTTCCCGACGCACATCCCCTGACCAAGTTCGGGTATCTCGACTGGGCGCAGGCCGTCGAAGCCGCCTCGGGAGGCACCCTCAAGCCCAAGGTCTTTACGGGTACGGTCCTCCTGCCGCCGGCCGCGCATCTCAGCGGCGTGACCGACGGCATCGCCCAGGTGGCCTACCATGCGGGAACATTTACGCCCAAGGACCTGCCGAGAGACAACGTGCTGGCACAGCTCGGCTTCGTGTATTCTGACTACTTCGTGGCGACCTTCGCCATCACCGACATGAACATGTCCGATCCGGAAATGCTCGACCAGTGGAGCAAGCACGGCGTTGTGTACGGCGGGGGATACGCGACGGTCCCCTACCGCCTCTTCTGCACCACCAAGGTCGTGACCCTAGCCGACATTAAGGGGAAGAAGCTTCG
>JAKSDN010000717.1 GCA_022360075.1 Kiloniellales bacterium
GGCTACTACTACTGGCACCATATCGGCGGCGACCGCGACGCGCGCGAGCGCTATCGCGGCCACCCGCATTTCCAGGCCTGCGCCGACTTCTGCGAGCGCTGGGACCAGACTTCCTTCGACCCGAACTACGATACGCTGCCGCTCGAGGCCTTCGAGCCCATGCTGCGGCGATTGCTCGCGCGCGAGCCGCGGTCCTTTGAAGGGTCCTAAGGGGCGGAGTCCGACTCAAGCACCCCTCAATACTGTCATGCTCGGGCTTGACCCGAGCATCCATCGTGGAGCGGCACGGAACTCTCGAGAGGGAACCCAGTTCCGAGCCTGGCACACCTATGGATGCTCGGGTCAAGCCCGAGCATGACAGTGGGGGGCGAGCAGACGAATCGTCCTGATAGAGAGTAAAGTCACAGAAACACGGGCGGCCTTGCGGGAGGCTCGCCCCAAGACGTGATCCTCGAAGGGGGCATTCTCGAACATTTCCAGGCGCCGGATCGGGTATCGGGCCCGGCAGTCGCCGCGTTTCTTCGTCCAGGATGGACGCCATTTCTGCCGGAGGGACGATCTCATGCCGACGAAGCTGCCGACGAAGGCGACCCACAAGGTGCGCCGCGGCGAAACGCTGTCCGCGATCGCCACGCGCTACTATGGCCTGGCCAGCTATTGGGTCTTCATCTACGAGGCCAACAAGGCGGCCATCGGCAAGGACCCGCACAAGCTCGAAACCGGCGTCGAGCTTCAGATTCCCGAGGTTCCGGCGCAGCCGGCGCCACCGCCGGGAAGCCGCAACGACCACCTGGTGAGGATCGACATCGCCAAGCTCGAGGGCCGCAAGCTGCTCCAGCAGCCGGCGATCATGCTGAACGGGGTCAGCGATCCCGCCGCCAAGGCTCTCGCCGAAGAGCTCAAGATCGTCAGCATCTTCGATCTCGCGGTCGCGCGGATCTTCAACGGCGCGCGCGATCTAGCCGAGGCCTCCGGCGTGCTCGCCAAGGAGTACAGCAAGTACAACTTCGTCCCCGGCGACCTGATCCGCGGCGACCCGACCCGCATCCACGACCTCGCCGCTCTGCTGCGCGCCGACATCGAGGAACTCAACTTCCACAACCAGGACGACGCGGCCAATCGGACGACGGCCAAGCGCCTGCGCGACGCGCTGTCGGTCCGCTCGGTGCGCGACCTGGCGCTCTGGCCGCCCTTCCTGGCGGCGCGGCAGATCCTCGAGGGCACCTTCAATCCCTACCAGCTCGCCGACGACGACCCGGAGGCGCCGTCCGACCTGCTGCCCAAGACCGGCAACTTCGCGACCGAGCGGGTCTACTATACGAACTTCGTCATCACCGACATGGACAGCGGCGACGAGAAGGAAGACCTGGGCGAGGCCGGGCCCGTGGACCTGATGAGCGGCCCGCTCGACGAAGGCGGCTTCCGCCAGCCCGCCGTCGGCGCCATGATCCTCACCGAGCAGGCCTGGTACGCCCAGGGCGTCACCCTGGGTCAGCTCCTGCACAGCCTCTCCCTGGCGCCGGGCGAGAGCACCAAGATCGCGGTGGTCGACTGGACGCGCCGCACCGCCGCGCGCAGCGAGCAGGCGACCAGCCAGATCGAGCAGCTCTCGCAGATCACGGACCAGGCGCGCTCGATCTCCGAAATCACCAACGCCCTCGCCCGCGAGACCCAGCACGGCAGCTCGATCAGCTCGAGCATGAGCGGCTCCACGCAGGCCGGCGTCAGTGGCGGATTCCTCGGGCTGTTCGGCGGCTCGGCGGGCGGCTCGACGAACAGCGGCATCGCCACCAGCGCCACGCGCTCCAGCGGCAGCCGGCGGATCGCCGCGAAGACGGCCCAGAACATCCAGGCCAGCACCCAGCAGCACGCGACCTCGGCGCGCAGCCGCCGCGCGGCCATCGTGCAAGAGACCTTCGAGGCCGAGCACGAGGCGACCACCACGCGCGTGGTGACCAACTACAACCACATGCACGCGCTTTCGCTGCAGTACTACGAAGTCGTCCAGGTCTATCGTGTAAAGACCCGGCCGGTCGACTACGAGCGTGTGCTCTATATCCCGATGCAGCCCTTCAACTTCAACGACCCCCGCGTGATCACGCGGCACCGCCAGGTGCTGGCGATGGTCGCGCCGGACAAGCAGCACCACGACGAGATCCTGGCCTGGACCCCACCGGTCAGCCATTCGCGCATGAAGGCGGAGAACGCGCGCACGGTCGCGCGCGGTCTGCCCGAGGGCTGGGAGCCGCTGCACGACGCGGCCGTCGACATCGACAAGTTCCCGAGCTGGATCTGGGACCAGGCGACCGGCGGCCGGCTGGAGCGCATCGAGTACCGCTGCCACGGCGCCGGCGAGCTCGCCGCCATCCATATCGAGCCGCGCTACGGCGACGAGGCGATCCGAAAGCCGATCGGCGAGGAGGAAGCCCAGGCCGGCGAGGTCGAATTCGCCCATCTGACGCTCGACAGCATCTCGCGCATCGAGCTGGTCTTTCCCGAGGCGGCCGACAAGCGCGGCAACGTGACGCTGGTCTACCACCTGCGTTTCGACGAAGCCGGACGGCCCGGCGCGATCCTGCGCCAGTACGTCACGGCGCCGCCCACGAACGGAGAGGCCGGCGCGGTGCGGCGGCCGGTGGCCAGCATCACCACCGCCGCCACGGCGGGCAGCAGCCTGATCGATCATCTCAACGAGAACGCGCTGCACTACAGCCAGGCGATCTGGCTCACCGCCGATCCCCTGGCCTTGTCCCGAGTCCTGGCCGGCTATCGCTACGAGGGGCGAAGCTGCGTGGCCGCGCTCGATCTCCGGCCCGTGGTGATGACCGGCAACTACCTCGGTTTCCTTTGGCACTTCGAGGACGAGGCGGAGCGCGAGGCCTGGCTTGAGGACAAGGGCTTCACCGAGAGCGAGAGCAACGGCGTCGAGGCCATGGTGCCGCTGCCCTCGGGCGGCGTCTTCGCCGAGGCCGTGCTCGGCCGCTTCAACGCCGCCGAGAAGCTCGACCTCAGCCGCTTCTGGAACTGGCAGGACTCGCCGATCCCGATACTGCCGCCGGACATCAAGCCGGTCGAGACGGGCAGCCGGGCGCGCGACCCGAACCTGAAGATCGACGGCCTCGAGGCCCAGGCCGTGCACATCACCCAGCCGCCGGGCCTGCCCGACCCGAGCGGCCTGCAGGCCACGCTGCAGAGTCTCACCGCGTCCAACATCTTCCGCGACATGAGCGGCATCGCCGCGACCTCGAGCCTGGCCCAGACCGGCCTGCAGGCGGCGAGCAAGGGCGCGGGCGATGCCAGTAAGGACGCGGTCGAGGCCTACAAGACCGCGGCCGAGCACCACCGCGCCATGACCAAGATGGCGATGGAGGCCGGCGCCCAGCTCCTGCCGCTGGTTGCCGGCCCGGCCGGCGCGGCTGGCCTCGCCGGTTCGAGCCTCTCGAAAGCCGGCGCGGTCATGAACATGGCCCAGAAGCTGGATGCGGGTGCGGATGGGGGCGGAGGCAGCGGCGCCGGTGCCGGCTCAAGCGGTGACCGCGGCGGCCAGACCTTGGCCGCTTTCCGCAGCCTGATCGGCCGGTTGGCCGGCTTGGCGGGTAAGGGTGCCGGGGCGGCGAAGTAGGACAACAAGGCATGTCATGCTCGGGCTTGACCCGAGCATCCATGGGACACGCGGGACCGCCAGGCCTATCGGTTCATGGGTCCCGGCCTTGCACCCCAATGGACCCTCGGGTCAAGCCCGAGGGTGACAGCGTCGTGAGGTTTGTGAACGGGCGGCCTAACATCACGCAACACTGGCCGCACGCGTCTCCCGTTCGCGCCAGCGTCGCTTGGCGGTCTCGATGGCATGGCTTAAGCCGTCGGCGAACTTGCTGAGCGGGAAGAGCCGGGCGACGGCGTTGCGTGCGGCTGCGCCCATCTCGCGGGCGCGCGCTGGCTCGGCGAGCAGGCGCTCGGCATAGCCGCGCAGCGCCGCCGGCTCGTCGGCGAGGTAGCCCGTGACGCCGTGCTCGACCGGCGAGGTCGGGTGGCGGTTGCCGATCACGGGAAGGCCGGCGGCCATGGCTTCGAGCAGGGCCATGTTGAAGCCGTCCTCGTAGCGCGGATCGGCGGTGTGAATGTAGAAGCGGTGCTGCGACAAGAGTGCCTTCAGGTGCGCCCAGTCGCGTGCCGGCTCGACTCCCGGGCGGTCGGGATTGTGGCCGACCAGGGTCACGGGTAGGCCGGCGAAGGCCGCTTCGTGCAGGTCCCAGGCGAGGACGGTCCGTTTCTGCGTCACGTGATTGGCGATCCGCAGGCCGGCCGGCTTCTTGCCATTGTGAGGCGGATAATCCTCGACGTTCACGCCGGCGGTCACGACCTGTGTCGGAAAGCCGTCCTGCGCCTTCATCGCCGAGACCGCGATCGCGTGGCCGCCGACCAGATCGAGATAGCGGCGTAACGTCGCCTTGAGCTGCCCGGCCTCGACCGTGGCGCCTTCGCTGGCGATGCGGCCCTCGTAGGTCGAATGCAGCACCAGCAGGCGCGGGCCGGGCAGCGCCTTCACGTCGAGCAGATCGGTCAGGTTGTGGGCGATGATGCAATCGTAGGCGCCGCCGCTCGCCTGCGCCTCGGCTAAGCCGAGCAGGCGGCTGCGCGGTGGCTGAGGGCGCATGCGGGAGTCCCAACCTCCATGGTGATGTCCCGGCAGACCGACGACGATATCCAGCTCGGCGTCCAGGGCCGAGAGCTGATGGACCCAGGCCTCGTGGCAGTTGAACACCAGGAGACGGTCGTGGTCGGGCGAGGCGGCCATGGCCGAAGCTTGCCGGCGCCATGGTTAACGCCGCGTAAGCTCCGGCGTTCCTACGCGGTCGGCCTTTCGTTGCCGCGGCTCCGCCGCCGGCGGCGCCGTTCGCCGCCATTGGCCTGGTCGGGCGCTGGCGATCCGGTCTTTGGCGCCGGCAGGCGCACCACCTTGGCGAGATTGGGGTAGATACGCATGGCGTGGGGAATGCCCATGGCCTCGACGAAATGGGCCTGGAACTTCGGCTCGACCGCGGTCTCGATCTTCTCGATCGACTTGGCCAGGTGCTCGATGTCGTCGCGCGCGGTCTGGTTGAGCAGCGCGATGCGCGCGCCGGTGCCGGCCGCGTTGCCGGCCGCCCAGACCTTGTCCAGGTTGCAGTCGGGGATCATGCCCAGCAGCATGGCGTACTTGACGTCGATGTGGCTGCCGAAGGCGCCGGCGAGCACGATGCGATCCACCTGCTCGATCCCGAGATGGTCCATCAGCAATTGCGCACCGGCGTAGAGCGCGGCCTTGGCGAGCTGGATCGCGCGCACGTCGTTCTGGGTGATGCGCAGCTCCGGCTCGCCGTCGTGCAGCAGGTAGGAGAAGGTCCGGCCGTCGGCCTGCACGCGCGAGCTCTTGGCCGCCATGGCGCCGTCGATGGTGCCGTCGCTCGCCAGGATGCCCGCCAGGTACATCTCGCCCAGAACCTCGATGATCCCGGAGCCGCAGACCCCGGTGACGCCGGTCTTGCGGGTCTCGTTCGGAAAGCCGGGATCGTCCGACCAGAGAGCGGAGCCGATCACCTTGAAGCGCGGCTCCAGCGTCTCGGGGTCGATGCGCACCCGCTCGACCGCGCCGGGCGCGGCGCGCTGGCCGCAGGAGATCTGCGCGCCCTCGAAGGCGGGGCCGGTGGGCGAGGAGGCGGCCAGCAGGCGGTCCTTGTTGCCGAGCACGATCTCGGCGTTGGTGCCGAC
>JAKSDN010000718.1 GCA_022360075.1 Kiloniellales bacterium
CACTCCATGGCGAGACCGAGACGCAGTCACGAGACCCGTGAGCGGCTGCTCGAAGAAGGCATGAAGGTGCTGCGGGAGCAGGGCTACCACGGTACCGGGATCAAGGAGGTGCTCGACCGGGTCAAGGTTCCGAAGGGCTCCTTCTACAACTACTTCGCCAGCAAGGAGCAGTTCGGCGCCGAGGTGATTCGCCACTACACGGCGGGCCTGCTCGCCCGGATGGACGCGGCGCTCGGCAATGCGGAGCTGGACGGCCTGGAAGCGCTGCGGCGCTACTACGAAGCCGCCATCGCGCTCTACGAAGAGCAAAGCACCCAGGAGGGCTGCCTGCTCTGCAATCTCGGCGCCGAGATCGGCGGCAGCAGCCCGCAGGGCAGCGACGCCGTCTGCGAGGCGCTGAAGGGCCAACACGAACGCCTGAGCCGCGCGCTGGCGCGGGCGCAGGCGAACGGCTCGGTGCGCCACGACGTGCCGGCCGCGGATCTGGCGCACGGGCTGCTCGACGCCTGGAACGGCGCGCTGATCCGAATGAAGAGTCAGCAGTCGGTGGAGCCGCTGCGCCAGTTCCGCGCGCTGTTCCTGGACCGACTGCTCAAGAGCTGAATTTTTTTGACCGCGTTCTCAGACGACCGGTCACTTTGAAACCAGGAGTCGAACGATGGCCGACATCCAGATCTACACCAAGGACTACTGCCCCTACTGTGTCCGGGCGAAGGCCTTGCTCGACGCCAAGGGCGCCGCCTTCACCGAGATCGACGTCACCCACGACGCCGCCCTCCAGCAGGAGATGCAAGAGCGCTCCGGTGGACGGACGGTGCCGCAGATCTTCATCGATGGCGTGCCGATCGGCGGTTCCGACGATTTGGTCGCGCTCGACGAGACCGGCGCGCTCGACCGCCTGCTCGCGGCCGGGGACAAAGAGCCGGAGGCCGTGGAGCCCGAGGCGGAGCATCACCAACTGCTGATTCTCGGCTCGGGTCCCGCCGGCTACACGGCGGCGGTCTACGCGGCGCGCGCCAATCTGGCGCCGGCGATCATCACCGGACTGGAGCCGGGCGGCCAGCTCACTACAACGACCGATGTGGAGAACTGGCCCGGCGGTGAGCCGGCGCTACAGGGTCCGGCCCTGATGGAGCGGATGCGTGACCACGCCGAGCGCTTCGGCGCCACGCTGATCAACGACCACATCCACAGCGTCGAGCTGTCACGCCGGCCCTTCCGCCTGACCGGCGACCGCGGCCACTACAGCGCCGATGCGGTGATCATCGTCACCGGCGCTTCGGCGAAGTATCTCGGCCTCGAGTCCGAGACCGCCTTCAAGGGACGCGGCGTTTCGGCCTGCGCCACCTGCGACGGCTTCTTCTACAAAGACAAGCCGGTGGCGGTGGTCGGCGGCGGCAACACCGCGGTCGAGGAGGCGCTCTACCTGGCGAACATCGCTTCGCACGTCACGCTGATCCATCGCCGCGATTCGCTGCGCGCCGAGAAGATCCTGCAGGACCGGCTGTTCCGCCAGGTCGAGGCCGGCAAGGTCACGATCCTCTGGTCCCAGGCCTTGGACGAGGTGCTGGGCGACGACAGCGGCGTGACCGGCCTGCGGCTGCGCCATGTCGAGACCGGCGAAAGCCGCGAGATCCCCGTGCACGGCCTGTTTGTCGCCATCGGCCATGAGCCCAACACCGGGCTGTTCGCCGAGCAGTTGGATCTCGACGAGGGCTACATCGAGGTCAAGGGCGGCGGCCGAGGCGATGCCACGGCCACGAACGTGCCGGGCGTCTTCGCCGCCGGCGATGTCGCCGACCCGATCTATCGGCAAGCCGTCACCTCGGCGGCGAGCGGTGCCATGGCGGCACTCGATGCCGAGCGCTATCTGGCCGGCGTTGCCCTCGAGGCAGCGCCGCAACCTGCCATCGCAGCCTGACACGGAAGGAAAGACCCATGACCGACAAGACGACCTCCCCAACGCTGGCCGTCACCGACGCCAGCTTCGAGCAGGCGGTGCTGAAGGCCGAAGGCCCGGTGCTGGTCGACTTCTGGGCCGAGTGGTGCGGCCCCTGTCACGCCGTCGCCCCGACGCTCGAGGAGATCGCCCGCGATTACGCCGGCCGGCTCACCGTGGCGAAGCTCAACATCGACGACAACCCTGAGAGCCCCCAGCGCTTCGGCGTCCGCGCGATCCCCACGCTGCTCCTGTTCCAGGACGGCGAAGTCAAGGCCAGCACGATCGGAGTCCGCTCGAAGTCGGAGCTGGTGGAGCTGGTCGAGCAGGCGCTGGCGACGCGGGAGGCGGCTTAGGAACGGCTTAACAGATCGGTGTCCTAACCGATACACCTGAGCTGTTTCTCACCCCCACCCCAACCCTCCCCCATCAAAGGGGAGGAAATTCTAAGAGTGCCCCGCTCCTCCTTTCCCTCCCCCTTGTGGGGAGGGAAAGGGTACGGGACGTCCGCAAAGCGGACCAAAGAGCAAGGCTAGCCAGACTCTCCCTTCGGAAACGCAGGCATACCTTACTTCCCAGCCCTAGGTTAGACTCGGGTGCCATAACTGGTGAGGAGTCACGTCATGCCCCGATTCCTGGCGGCTGTCGCCGGCCTGTTCCTGTTCGTCGCGGTGGCGGTTTCGCCCCGATCGTCCCATGCCGCGGGCGAGCTGACCATCGGGATGACGCAATTCCCCTCGACGCTCAATCCCCTGATCGAGTCCATGTTGGTGAAGTCCTACGTCCTGGCCATGACGCGGCGGCCGGTCACAGTCTACGACCAGAACTGGGAGCTGGTCTGCCTGATCTGCTCCGAATTGCCGACGATCGAGAACGGCGGGGCCGTGCCGATGGTGCTGGAGGACGGCAGCGAGGGCATTGCGGTCACCTACAGCCTGTTGCCCGACATCACCTGGGGGGACGGCAAGCCGGTCACGACCGAGGACGTGGTCTTCACCTGGGAGGTCGGCCGCCATCCCAAATCGGGCGCCGGCAACTTCGAGGCCTTTCGGCGTATCCAATCGATCGACGTGCAGGACGAACGGACCTTTACGGTGCTCGTCGACCGCATCACCTACAAGTACAACGGCGCGAGCGGTCTCGACCTGCTGCCCGCCCACATCGAGCGGCCGATTTTCGAGGCCGATCCCTTCGAGTACCGCAACCGCACGACCTTCGACGCCGACCCCACCAACCCGGGGCTCTACTTCGGCCCCTATCGCGTCACCGAGGTCGAGAGCGGCGCCTACATCGTGCTCGAGCCGAATCCGACCTGGTACGGCAAGGCCCCGGCTTTCGACCGGATCACGGTGCGGACGATCGAGAACAGCGCGGCGCTCGAGGCGAACTTGCTTTCGGGGGCCATCGACATGGTCGCCGGCGAGGGCGCCGGCCTCTCGATCGACCAGGCGCTCGCCTTCGAAAGACGCCACGGCGACCGCTTCCAGGTCTATTTCAAGCCGAGCCTGACCTACGAGCATATCGATCTCGACCTGACCAACCCGATCCTCCAGGACATCCGCGTGCGCCAGGCCCTGATCCACGGCATCGACCGCGAGGCCCTGAGCGCG
>JAKSDN010000949.1 GCA_022360075.1 Kiloniellales bacterium
CTCGTCCGGCTGCACGTCGCAGGGCGGCATCGGCGTCTCGTCGGCCGGGGACGCGAGCAGGCGTCCGGTCTCCGGCTTGAAGTAGAAGCTCTCCTCGATGTCGGCGATGATGGGCCAGGGCTGGACATCGACGCCCTCGGGACCGTCGAAGGTGATCACGGTGCGCCGCTTGGGCACGAGGCCGATGGCCCGGCCCCCGGCCAAGCGTCCGACCTCGTCGCTCCAGGCGCCGGCGGCATTGACGACGATCGGGACCGAAAAGGCGCCGGCCTTGCTCGCCACATCCCAAGTCGCTCCATTGCGCGCCAAGGCCGAGACCTCGGCCTTGACGACGACTTCGCCGCCGCGCTGGCGCAGACCCTTCAAGTAGCCCTGGTGCAGGCCGTTGACGTCGATGTCCATGGCATCGGGCTCGATCACCCCGGCGGCGACATAGTCACCCCGGACCACCGGCACCAGCGCGGTGACTCGATCCGGCGAGAGGCGCTCGATGCTGGGCGTCATCTCGCCCATCTCTCGCTCGAAGGCCTCCAGCGCCGCCACTTGGTCCTCGCGCGCGATAAAGAGCGCCGGGCGAGGCGTCAGCAGCGGATGCTCGGCGAAACCCTCCGGCGGCGACAGGTAGAAGTCGCGGCTGGCCCGCGTCAGGCGCCGGATGACGCGGTTGCCGTAGGTCTCCAGGTACTGCGCCGCCGAGCGTCCGGTCGTGTGATAGCCCGGCGCCGACTCGGCCTCGAGCACGATCACCCGGCCGTGCGCCGAAAGCTCGTAGGCGACCGAGGCGCCCGCTATGCCGGCGCCGATTACCAGGAAATCGCAGGTCTTCGTGTTTATGGCTTTTCTCCTTGAAGCTTGGCTCCCGAGTTCAGAGCCTCATCGTTCTTGGCTTGTGACACTACGACAGACGGATTGGAAATAGACCGTGCGTCCTTCGAGACGCCCGCTCTGCGGGCTCCTCAGGATGAGGACATTTCTTCGTGCCACAGAGACTTTACCTCATCCTGAGGAGCGCCCGTCGGGGCGCGTCTCGAAGGACGCACGAAGGTTGTGCAACGCGAGCCAGCCCACTCGTCAGCCCCCGGCCCCGAGCAGGCGGGGGAACCAGAGGACCAGCTCGGGGAAGATCGAGGCCAGGACGATGACCACGACATGTGCGAGCGCGAAAGGCCAGGACTGGCGTATCGCGGACTCGTAGGGCACCTCGGCGATCCTGGCGGCGGTCATCAGTGTCATGCCGACGGGCGGTGTGATGTTGCCGAGGTTGAGCGCCAGCAGCATGACCACGGCGACGTGGAGCGGATCGAAGCCGAGCTGGATCAGCGCGGGCGCGAGGACGGGTGCCGCGACGACGATGGCCGGCAGCACGTCGATGAACATGCCGAGCGCGATCAGGAGGAGATCGACCGCGAGGATCTGGATCACCGGGTTCTCGCTGACGAGGGCGATCGCTTCGGCCGCCTCGCGCGCGATACCCGAGCGGGTGACGAACCAGCCGAGCACCGTCGAGGCGCCGAGCAGGAAGAAGACCACGCCGGTGAAGCTGACCGTGGAGACCAGCGCCTCCCAGATCTGGCGCCGGTCGATGGTCCGATAGGCGAAGGCGCCGAGGGCGAGGGTGTAGACGCAGCCGAGCGCCGCCGCCTCGGTGACGGTGGTCAGGCCGCTCAGGATGCCGCCCAGGATCAAGATCGGGATCACGACCGCGGCGAAGGCGCGCAAGCCCGTCTGCCAGATCACGCTCAGCATGATCGCGCCGTGCCGGGCATAGCCGCGGCGCCAGGAGATCCAGCCGCTGGCGAAGAGCAGGGCGACGGCCATCAGGAGGCCCGGCACGACGCCCGCCGCGAACAGGCCGATGATCGAGACGTTCCGCAAGGTAGCGGCATAGACGATCATGATGATGCTGGGCGGGATGATCGGCCCGATGATCGAGGAACAGGCGGTGACGGCGGCGCTGTAGTCGGCGTCGTAGCCTTCCTTGCGCATCGCCGGGATCAGGGTCTTGCCGATCGCCACGGTGTCGGTCACCGCCGCGCCGGTGATGCCGGCGAAGAAGACGCTCACGGTGATGTTGACGTGGGAGAGCGCGCCGGGGACGCGCCCGAACAGGCTGTTGGCGAAGGCGACCAGGCGGTCGGTCAGGCCCGCGCGGTTCATCAGCTCGGCGGTGAAGATGAAATAGGGCACCGCGATCAGCACGAAGCCCGAAACGCCGGCGTAGAAGCGGTCGGCGATGATCTCCAGGAAGTCGAGCCCGCCGATGGTCACGGCGCCGACCAGGCCGGAGGCGACCATGACGAGCGCGATCGGCAGGCTGGTGAGCGCCAGGATGAAGAAGACGGCGAGAGCGGCGTTCACGGCGCGCCCTCCGTCTCGGGCAGTGCCTCGAGCGCCGGGTCGTGGTGCTCGACCAGGGCGACGCCGCTCAGCAGATGCACGCACATGATCAGGCCGGCCACGGGCACCGAGGCCGCGGTCCACTGGTGCGAGACCTGCA
>JAKSDN010000315.1 GCA_022360075.1 Kiloniellales bacterium
AAGGGCACCTCGACGTCCTGTCCGGCGTCCTTCGCGGCCTTCTCGATGGCGGCGCAACCGCCGAGGACGATCAGGTCGGCGAGCGAGACCCGCTTGCCGCCGGCCTGAGCGCCGTTGAAGTCCTCTTGGATCGCCTCCAAGGCCCGCAGCACGGATTCCAGTTGGGCCGGCTGATTGACGTCCCAGTCCTTCTGCGGCGCAAGGCGAATGCGCGCGCCGTTCGCGCCGCCGCGCTTGTCGGTGCCGCGGTAGGTCGCGGCCGACGCCCAGGCCGTCGAGACGAGCTGGGACACGGACAGGCCCGAGGCAAGGATCTTGTCCTTGAGGTCGGCGATGTCCTGCGCGCCGATCAGCTCATGGTCGACCTCCGGGACCGGGTCTTGCCACAACTGCGGCTCGGCCGGCACCAAGGGGCCGAGCCCCCGCACGTAGGGCCCCATGTCGCGGTGCGTGAGCTTGAACCACGCCTTGGCGAAGGCCTCCGCGAAGGCGTCGGGGTTCTCGTGGAAACGCTTCGAGATCGGCGCGTAGATCGGGTCGACCTTCAGGGCGAGATCCGTCGTCAGCATCATGGGCGCGTGCGTCTTCGAGGGATCATGCGCATCCGGCACGGTGCCCTGCGCGGCGGCCTCCTTGGGCGTCCACTGCTGCGCGCCGGCCGGGCTCTTGGTCAGTTCCCAATCGTAGTTGAAGAGGTTGTCGAAGTAGTTGTTGTCCCACTTCGCCGGTTCGGTGGTCCAGGCGCCCTCCAACCCGCTCGTGATCGTGTCGCCGGCCTTACCGCTGCCAAAGCTGTTGCGCCAGCCGAGGCCTTGCTCCTCGATGCCGGCGCCCTCCGGCTCGGCGCCGACGTAATGCTCCGGATCGGCCGCGCCATGGCATTTGCCGAAGGTGTGCCCGCCGGCGATGAGCGCCACCGTCTCCTCGTCGTTCATGGCCATCCGGGCAAAGGTCTCGCGAATGTCGCGCGCCGCGGCGAGCGGATCCGGATTGCCGTTCGGCCCTTCCGGGTTCACGTAGATCAGGCCCATCTGAACGGCGCCGAGCGGCTTCTCGAGCACCCGATCGCCGCTGTAGCGCTCGTCGCCGAGCCAGGTCGTCTCGGAGCCCCAGTAGATGTCCTCTTCGGGCGCCCACACGTCCTCGCGCCCGCCGGCGAAGCCGAAGGTCTTGAAGCCCATCGATTCCAAGGCGCAGTTGCCGGTGAGGATCATCAGGTCGGCCCACGAGATCTTCCGGCCGTACTTCTGCTTGATCGGCCACAGCAGATACCGCGCCTTGTCGAGGTTGGCGTTGTCGGGCCAGCTATTGAGGGGGGCAAAGCGCAGCGTGCCGGAACCGGCGCCGCCGCGGCCGTCGTTGATGCGGTAGGTGCCCGCGCTGTGCCATGCCATGCGGATGAAGAGCGGCCCATAGTGGCCGTAGTCCGCGGGCCACCAGTCCTGAGACCGCGTCATCAGCGCGAAGATGTCCTTCTTGACGGCATTCAGGTCGAGGCTCTTGAACTCTTCGGCATAGTTGAACGCCGCGCCCATCGGATTGGCCTGGGGCGCGTTCTGGTGGAGGACGTTCAGGTTCAACTGATTGGGCCACCAGTGGCGGTTCGCCGTGCTACCCGTCGCCGTGTGCCTGTGCGGGCCGCCCAGTACCGGACATTTGCCTCCGCCGCCCATATGCGCTCCGTCCATCGCCTTCTCCTTTCATGAGATGCATGCGTGACCCAACTCCTATTTGGGATAAGGCTTTGGCATCGATAGATCCAATTGATTTTCTAGATCTGAACGATTTACACAGTCTATGGGCAGGGTCTGTCTGTGGTAAAAGCGCTCATGTCCGCAAACGGGAACCTTGCGTCACCCGTGGCCCTCACCCGGGAAAATCACTTCGAGCCAAGGGGCTGGGGCGACCAGGTCATCGCGATAGCAGCGATCGGCTCTCACGCGCACAAGCCGCACTCGCTTTCGGCTATCACATATGCTACTATTTCGATAGTCATTACTGTAATGATCTATTTTTACTTGAATCAATCGCCTATTGGACCGGTGTAACACCGCACTCAAGAACCGCCCGGCAAGCGGCGGCCGGGCGTGCGTTTTGGGCGCTGTCAGGGGGGGAGAAAGAGCCATGTTGAGACTGAGCATCGTGGGCCTGGCGCTCGCCAGCGTTCTCGGGGCAGTCGGTCACCTTCACGCCCAGCAACCGCCGGGCTGGCGCTTCAACGAGGACATCGACAGGAATTTCGGTCCCCTGGCCGGGAACACGCAGGATGAGTTCCTGAGCGACGGAACGAAACCGGCGCGCCCGGTCATGAGCCCGCTCCATCCGCAGCTCAGCCTTCACAGCCGGATGCACGACAACGATTTCTTGGAGAATATGCGCCGAAGCGAATGCTTGTGGATCGCGAACACCCAACCGGTCCGGCTGTCGTGGGAGGCCGTCGTGCGCGGCTTCAACTTGGACACGGGGCAACTCGTCGACATCGGCCTCTGCACGGGCACCCATCCGACGACGCGGGACCCCTTGGTGGACAGCGACGGCGATCCGGTCGAGATCGACTTGAGCGCGCTGCTCTCGCCGGAGTTCGATGTCGAGCTGCTGCAATGCAATGCCCAACCCTTCGTCGATCCCTTCAATGCTTGCGCAAGGCACATGCCGCTCTGCGCCGCGCTCCCGCTCTCCTGCGAAAACGGCGCCATGCTACCGGGCCATCCCTTCTGCCAGAGGGATTGCGAGCTGACGCCGGAGGAAGATAACGCCTTTACGGCGCGTGTCATCGACACCACCCGTGCCGGCAGATCCCTCGATGGCTTCGCGGTCGAAGCCGAGAAGCGCTTTTCGCCGACTGTCAGAGTGGTGAAGGAACCGGCATCGCTGGCGCGCCTTTTGCGTCCGGCGGATTCGAATTCCGTGCGCCCGGATCTGCCATCGGACAGCCGGATCATGAGCTGGCAGGTCGCAGGGTTAGATACCGACGACATTTGGCGAGAGAACTTCTCGCCCGACGTCGCCATCCGGCGCGTGCTGGTGTTCGAATACGACAGAGCTGCGAACCTGCGGCACTACCTCCCGATCAGGGGTATGCGGGCCCACTTGATCATACCGGCCCTGAACGAGGTCGCGTACGATCCGACCACATACTCGGTGATCGGCACGGCGACGCCTGCCTACGCCTTGGCATCGCCGCGCAATCCGCTCGTTTGGTTTGTCGAGATCCCCAAGACGAACAGCGGCCTGCCGGTCTACATCGAGTTCACGATATCCGACGGTTTGCAGCAATCAGGGCTCATCGCCTCGCCGATAACGGTCGATTTCGGCGCGCGCTACGGCGGCGAGAAGCACAGCCTGCCCCATCGCCTGCGGATCCAGAACATCGGGCAAAGCAGCGTAGGGGTCACGAACATTCAGATTCTCGGGCCCGACGCGGACAACTTCCATGTCGTGACGGCGCCGTCGCAGCCCATCCCCGGCAACTCGGCCCGATCGATCGAGTTGGAGATGCGCCCGCGCAGCCAAGGCACGGTCGAGGTCGGCACCAAGCGGGCACAACTTCTGATCACGACGGATCTGCCATCCGCGCCGACCCAGTTCGTCGATCTGGTCGGCCGCTTCACCGGCAATCTGCTCGCCGTGCCGGACGACATCTATCTCTGCTTCAATGCGCCGGGAGACTGCCCGCAAACGCGGAGCGTAGTCGTCATCAACCCCTACGCCGGCAACATCCGGATCACGGGCGTCACTATCGAGAACGACCCGACATCGAGCTTCTCGATCTCCATGAACGGCGTCTCGCCCTTGCCGCTTCCGCAAACGCTGGGATCCGGCGGTCTCATGGTGTTGGAGATCACCTATAACGGCAATGCGCCCCTCGTAGAGGATGCGACGTTGCGTATCACCTCCACCTCGGGCGCAGCGGAGGTTGGCATCGAGGCCCAGGCCTTCATCCCGGATCCGCCGGACATTTCCATCGTGCAGAACTTGGTTTTCGGCGTGACCCGAGCCGGCGCGCCGATCACGCGCAAACTCAACGTCCTCAACCGGGGCTTTGGGGAGCTCATCGTCAACGCGGTGACCTTCAGCGGTCCGGACCGACAGGCCTTCCACGCAGCCCAACCGCTACCGCTGACCGTTGCGCCCAGAAGCCGGCTGCCGATCTCGCTTCAGTTCAAAGGAGCCCCCAACATCGGCCGGCACTACAACGCCGTCGCGACGATCGACAGCAACGACCCGAACGAACCTTCGCTGCCCGTCCAGCTCCTCGCCGTCACGGTCGTGGCGGAGCTCTTCATCGATCCGCTGAAAATCGACTTCAGCGCCCGTCCGATTGGCGACAAAATCACGAGGCCCATAAGGGTCTTCAACGTGGGCGCCGTCGGCCTAACCTTAGACGGCGCATCTCTGGTCGCCCGAGACCGCAATGGCGCTTCCTCGATGCACTATCGGATGCTGGACGCCTTCGGCAATCCTCTGCCGCAGCCCGCGCCGGATCAGCTCGTGAGAGCGGGCGAGTGGGTCCGTTACAGCGTCGAGTACAGTCCGGACGGTGCTGGATCGCACACGGCGACCATCGACCTCGAAAGCGACGCCCCCGAAGGAACCGTGACGATCTCGCTCGCCGGAAAAGGGGTCAAGTAGCGGACAAGGAGCGATAGCGGCCGCTTTGCCGGCGAGCCCAGCGTTCGGGCGAATCACGCCACGATCCTCCCGGCCTCAGCACCCGAAAAACGCTGTTTAGGGTGCGTCGCCCCTTCACACGCGAAACGCCCCGGGCTTCCAAGGATGGATCGAAGCCAAGACCCGCGGTTCTACATCGGCGAGGACGTATCCGACGGTCAGGGTTCCCGTTCGGCACTTGGACTTCGCCGAAGAGCACATCTTCGATATCTGCTTCGCCTCCCTAGCGGACAATTCTGAACAGCCATGGCATTTTGTCGCGAGAACGTCCCATACCAGCGTCATATGAGCGTGCAAATGGATGGCATTGACCTTTTGGTGGACCTGCACAGGAAGGCGGTCAGACAGGGCCCCGGGGGCGAAGCCGAAACCCGATTGGCTATAGCCCTATCCGGACTTTCCGGCCGGCGAAATCTGAAAATCGCAGACATAGGCTGTGGAACAGGGGCATCGACGATCATCCTAGCCAAGTCTCTTCATGCGGATATCACGGCCGTGGATTTCCTGCCCGATTTCCTGAAGGAATTGGAACGTCGTGCGAAGGCCGAAGGTGTTTCAGAGCAGATCACGACCCTTGCCGCATCGATGG
>JAKSDN010001254.1 GCA_022360075.1 Kiloniellales bacterium
CGCGATCCCGAGGCGGTCGAGGCGATGGTCGCGGCTGTCTGGGCCGAGCTGGGCGGGCTCGACATCCTGGTCAACAACGCGGCCGGCAACTTCATCGCGCGCAGCGAGACGCTGTCGGCGCGCGCGCTGGACGCGATCCTCTCGATCGTCCTGCACGGCTCCGGCTACGTGACGCTCGCCTGCGGCAAGCGCTGGATCGAAGCCGGGACGCCAGCGAGCGTGCTGTCGATCCTCACCTCCTACGCCTGGACCGGCTCGCCCTACGTCGTGCCCTCGGCCATGGCCAAGGCCGGTGTCCTCGCCATGACCCGCAGCCTCGCCGCCGAATGGGGCCGCCACGGCATCCGCCTGAACGCCATCGCGCCGGGTCCCTTTCCGACCGAGGGCGCCTGGCAGCGCCTGGTGCCGAACCCGGAGATGGAGGCGGAGTGGAAATCGCGCATCCCGCTGCAGCGCTTCGGCGAGCACGTCGAGCTGGCGAACCTCGCCGCCTACCTGGTCAGCGACCAGGCCGGCTTCATCAATGGCGAGATGGTGACCATCGACGGCGGCCAGTGGATCAAGGGGGCGGCTACCTTCTCGATGATGGAGCAGCTCAGCGAGGCGGAATGGGCCGCTATGCGCGAGCGCTGACGAGGACCCGCCCGAGTCAGCGAGATACCGCGCCGCCCAGAATCGCGTTACAGTGGCGGTCGGCATCAAGCTTCCGCGAGGGAGGCGGGCGGATGACGGCATGGCAAGCGCACGAGCTGGTGGAGTGCTCGCGCTATCCGATCGACGCGCTTGAATCCGTTGAAACCAAGGACTTGGCCGAGAGCTGCCGGCGTGCCCTGGAAGGCGAGGGCGCCTGCGTCCTGCGCAACTTCCTCCGCCCCGACGCGATCGAAGCCATGCTGGGTGAGCTGGAGCCGCTGTATGCCGAGGCCTACTACTGCCGGCAGGATCACAACGCTTACCTGGACGAGGACGATCCGGCCTATCCGCCGAGCCATCCGCGCAACCGCGCCCAGGTAAGCGACAAGGGCTGCCTGGCGGACGATCAGATCCCGCGTCGGGCCCTGCTTCGGCGGCTCTACGACTGGGAGGCGCTGCGCGGTTTCATCGCCGCGGTGCTCGGCGTGCCGCGACTCTATCCCTATGCCGACCCGCTCGGCTCGCTCAATCTCAATATCTTCGCGCCGGGCCAGCAGCTCGGCTGGCACTTCGACAATGCCGACTTCGCCGTGACCCTCTTGCTGCAATCGGCCGAGGCCGGCGGAGTCTACGAGTATGTGCCCGGTCTGCGCAGCCCCGAGGGGGCCGATGACTTCGAAGCGCTATCGGCGATCCTCGACGGCGGCCGGCGCAATCTACGCTGGTTGGCCATGGGACCTGGGGCTCTCGTGCTGTTTCGCGGACGCCATGCCCTGCACCGCGTGACCCCGGTCGAGGGCAGCCGACCGCGCGTGCTGGCGGTGCTCAGCTTCGATACCAGGCCGGGCAAGCGCCTGACCGCCCACACCCAGCGTCTGTTCTACGGCCGTGCGGCCTGAGGAAGGCGCGCGGGGGTTCAGTTCCCGAGCTGTTCCATCAGCCAGCGCCGGACTCGCCAGGGCACGTCTTGCGATTCCAGGGTGCCGGCCCCGTACTGGCTGAACCAGCGTTCGATCGACGGCATCAGCCGCCGCTTGTCGAGCAGGCGCCAATGCTCCAGGCGCCAGGACGCTCGCGAGACGTGGCGGTTGTGGGACGGCAGGAACAACCAGGCGCGATGGCGCGCGCCGAGCCGGTCGATCACGGTGGTCGGCCGCGGTAGGTATTCCGTGCCCTCGAAATGCGCCATCAGCAGCACACCGCGTGCGTCGAGCCCCTGGGCTAGATGGCCCCGGACCCGGCTGCCCGGCCGCCGTACCAGCACGGGGAAGTTGCCGCAATTGGCCTTGACCCTGCGATAGCCGGGCAGGACGGCCGGGCGAATGCGCAGCTCTTCGGCCAGGTGCGGGAAGACCGCCCTGCGCACGTCGCGATCCATCAAGGTGCCGTAGAAAAAGAACTGCATCGCAGGTCCGCAAGATGCCGATCAGCCTTTTTTCCTCCCCTAAGCGTAGGGGCGCTCCGCCGTCAAGAAAAAGCTCGAGGAAGCGGGTTCGGGGCCGGGCCGGCGATCGATTGAAGCGACTACGGCCTGGCATTAGATTGATCATCGGACGCGCAACGCAACAAGATCTGCCCGATGCCACTCGACGCCCAGAATCTCGCCGCCGCCCCGCAGTTTCTGCACACGGCCTGTCCGCACGACTGTCCCAGCACCTGCGCGCTGGAGGTCGAGAAGCTCTCGCCGGGCCGGATCGGGCGGGTCCGTGGCGCGCGCGGCAATCCCTACACGGCCGGCGTGATCTGCGCCAAGGTCGCACGCTACGCCGAGCGCGTGCATCATCCGGATCGTCTGAGGACGCCCTTGCTGCGCACCGGCGAAAAGGGCGTCGGGCGGGCGGCTTTCGCGGAGATCTCCTGGGACGAGGCGCTCGACCGGGTCGCGGAGGCCTTTCTGGCGGCCGAGGCGCGCCATGGCTCCGAGACGGTCTGGCCCTATTTCTTCGCCGGCACCATGGGCCACGTGCAGCGCGACGGCATCAACCGGCTGCGCCACGCCAAGCGCTATGCAGGCCAGCACTCGACCATCTGCACGACGCTGCCGGAGGCCGGCTGGCTTGCCGGCGTCGGCCGCAAGGCGGGCGTCGATGCGCGCGAGATGGAGCAGTCCGACCTGATTGTGGTCTGGGGCGGCAATCCCGTGAACACCCAGGTCAACGTCATGACCCACATCGCGCGCGCCCGCAAGGCTCGGGGCGCGAAGCTCGTGGTGGTCGATCCCTATCGCACCGGCTCCGCCGAGCAGGCTGATGTGCATCTGATGGTCAAGCCGGGCACCGACGGCGCCCTGGCGGCCGCCGTGATCCACGTGCTGATCAAGGAAGGCTTCGCCGACCGCGATTATCTGGCGCGCTACAGCGACTGGGATCGGGAGACCGAAGCCCACTTCGAGCGGACCTCGCCGGCCTGGGCTTCAGCGATCACCGGTTTGCCCGAAGCCGAGATCGAGGCCTTCGCCCGGCTCTACGGCGCGACGCCGCGCAGCTACATTCGCGTCGGTTACGGCTTTGCGCGCTCACGCAACGGCGCCCCCAACCTCCACGCCGTGTCCTGCCTGCCCACGGTGACCGGTGCCTGGCAGCATCCCGGCGGCGGCGCCCTCTGGGGCAATGGCGCGATCTATCATCTGGACAAAACCCTGATCGAGGGCTTGGACTGCCGCGATCCCTCGGTGCGGA
>JAKSDN010000360.1 GCA_022360075.1 Kiloniellales bacterium
CATCGACTCTATTGCCTTTCAGTATCGTCCCATCCTCCTCATCCTGAGCTTGTCGAAGGGTGAGGATCGCTCCGGCCTTGCCCATGGCACCGAGCAATCCTCATACTTCGACAGGCTCAGAGCTTGTGAAAAAATTGACGTTTGGCTGGAATGCAATCCTGCGTCCTTCGAGACGCCCGCCAAGGCGGGCTCCTCAGGATGAGGACATTTCTTTATGCCACCAAAGACTTACCTCATCCTGAGGAGCGCCCTCCAGGGCGCGTCTCGAAAGACGCAGGATGATCATGCAGCACCGTCCGAAAGCTCGAGCCAATAAATTCACAAGCTCTCAGCATGAGGGGGCCGGGCTTAACACGCACCAAGCAGCATGACTCAGGATTACCGGCCCCCGGTATGGCACAAACCAGCGCGTCCTGTCATTGCGAGCGGAGCGAAGCAATCCAGTCAGCTGCCGCCTGAGCGCTGGCTCTGGATTGCCGCGCCGGCTGACGCCGGCTCGCAATGACGGTGCACGTGCTTGTGAGCGCCGTTGCAGGTTTGACTAGTAAGCCTCGGCGTACTTGGCGCAGAGCGCTTCGATCGGGAGGTCACGCATGAGCTCGATCTCCGTGCGCTTGTAGCGCAGGTAGACGTCGAGCAGCGCGGGCGGAAACCAGGCGCAGGCGGCCTCGTCCTGCTGCAACGCTGCCAAAGCCGCGTCGAGCGATTGCGGCAGGCGCCTCACGCCGCGCGGGTCCCAGACCGCCGGGTCGAGCTCGGCCGGCAGGCCGCGATGATCTTCGGGCGTCGGCAGAGCATCGCGGATGCCTTGGAGGCCGGCGCGAACCAGCGCGCCAAGGGCCAGGTAAGGGCTGGCCGCGGCGTCGGCGGCGCGGAACTCGAAGTTGAACTGGCTGGCGGGATCGCCGCCGCCCAGACCGTTGATCGGGCAGATCCGCACCCCGGCCTCGCGGTCGCGCACGCCCATGTTGCTGTAGGCTGCGCTCCATTTGTTCGGCACCAGGCGCAGGTAGGAGACCACGCTCGGCGCGGTGATCGCGCAGAGCGCCGGCAGATGGCGCAGGATGCCGGCGACGAACTGGCCGGCGGTGGCGCTCAGGTTGGTCGGCGTTTCCGGGTCGTAGGTGATCGGGCGTCCGCTGTTGTCGCTGAGGCTCATGTGGATATGCAGGCCGTTGCCGACGCCGCCGTCGGGACGGACCATCGGTGCGAAGCTCACGGCCTTGCCGAGGCGCGTCGCCGCGGCGCGCGCGAGCTGGCGCAGGATCACGGCCCGATCGGCCGAAGTGACACCCTGAGCCGGGCTGCAGGTCACCTCGTACTGGCGTGGCCCGTATTCGGGCAGGAAGGACTCCGGATCGATTCCGGCCACCTCCAGGGCGTAGACGAAGGCCTCGGCGAAGCCGTCCTGGCGACGCATGGCATCCAGATTGTAGCCCCAGCCGATGCGCTCCTGCGCGCCCTCGTAGTAGAGCTCGTGCTCGAAGGCCGAGACGAGCGTGAGGCCCTGTTCGGCCAGGTCAGCGAGTGCGGCCTTGAGGAAGCCGCGCGCGCAGCAGTCCCAGGGACGGCCGTCCAGGGTCAGGATGTCGCCCATGTAGAAATGCTCGACCGGCGTGCCGTCGCCGAAGTCGACCCGGGTCCGGGTGGCGGGATCGGCCATCAGGATCAGGTCGTCGAGCGCGCCCCAAGGGCTGTCGGCGATCGGTCCGAAGGCGGTGATCAGCAGGTTGGTCGGCGTCCAGCCGATGCCGCTCTTCAGCCGGGCCTCCAGGTCCTGGGCCGGAAAGCCCTTGCCCCGCACCTGGCCGCCGATGTCGCCGGTGCAGAACATGATCAGCTCTTCGCGGTTCATCACCTTCCCCCCGTGATGATAATCGCCGACGAGGACCCGTGCGGGCCGGCGTCGGTTAACGCAGCCAGCGGAACGAACTCTCTCGCGATCAAAAGACG
>JAKSDN010000704.1 GCA_022360075.1 Kiloniellales bacterium
CGTCGATATGATGAGTGAATCGGGCGTTTACCCACGCCCTTACATGTCATTGCCGGGCTTGACCCGACAATCCATCGAGGTCCGAGTCTCGGACCTCGATGGACCCTCGGGTCAAGCCCAAGGGTGACAATTTGGAAGGCCCTGAAGAGGCCGGTCGTCGAAAAAGAGCGGGCTCAATCAACGGCCAGACCCGCCTTCCGCCAGCCTTCGGCGAGCTTGTCCAGGATCTCTTCGTTGGCCGTCCAGATCCGCGTTTGGCTCGCCGCCTGGGCAGCGAAGTCCGGAAAGGCCGTGAGGAGCGCCTCGACCTCGGCGGCCGCTTCGTCGTCGCTGCCGGCGCTGGCATGGAAGCAAGCCATCAAGGCGTGGCACCAGAAGAAGCCCGGCATCGGGCTCTTCTTCAGCTCCAAGATCGCCGCTCCGGGATCGTCGTCGAGCAGGTTGCGAATGGCCCGCGGCATCCGGAACCAGCCCGGGTGCACGGGGCTGATCTCGATCGCGCGGTCCAGCAGCGCCAGGCCCCGGTCCCACTGTCCCGCATAGGCGTAGCAGAACCCGACGTCGGCGAGCACGTCGGCATGGCCCGGGTTCAGCTCGATGGCGCGTTGCGCGGCGATGTCGAAGTCGTCGAGCTCGAAGCGGTGATAGTAAGTGACGGCGAGGAACTGATAGGCCATCGCATTGTCCGGGTCGTAGGTGACGGCGCGCAGGGCCGTCTCCAGGGCGCGATCCAGCGCCGGGCTTTCGGGGCGCGGGTTCAAGCCAAGCCGATGCTCGTCCACATGAATCGCGGCGAGGGCGGCGCAGGCATCCGAAGACTCGGGGTCCGACTTCAGCGCGTGCTCCAGTCCGTCGCGGACTTCCCGGTGCAGCTCCACATCGTGCCTGGCGTAGTAGTCGTAGAAACGCACGATCCAGAGATAGGTCTCCCAACGTTGCGGCTTGCCGCTGCGCGATGCGCGCGCCACATAGCGCCCCAACGGCCCATAGCGGTCGGCGACCCGGCCGGCGACCAGGCGGGCGATGTCGTCCTGGATCTCGAAGATGCCTTCGGGGGTGCAGGGCCGGTGAAAGCGTTCGGAGAAGATCTGACCGCCCGTCGCCGCGTCGACCAGTTGGACCGTGACCCGCACCGCCTCGCTCGACTTGCGCACGCTGCCCTCGAGCGCGAAGTCCGCCCCCAGCGCCTCATGCAGCGCGAGGACATGGGCGCCTTCGCTCATCAGCTTGGTCGTGGTCGTGCGCGAGAAGACGAAGAGCTCCTTGAAGCGCGCCAGATTGGCGATGATCTCTTCGGTCAGACCATCGGCGAAAAACTGGTCGCTCGCCTCGGCGCCGTAGTTCTGAAACGGCAGAACGGCGATCGAAGGGCCGTGGCGTGTCGTGCCAGCCGGGCTCGGCGTCCCGGCCTGGCGCTTTGCCCGTGGCTTGAACTCCGGAATGTAGCTCCCTTTGGGCAGCGCGATCTCGATCGGATCGTCGGCACCCAATTCGCGGTAGTACTCGGCCAGCCGTTGGCGCAGGCGGCCGGCTTCGACGCGGACGATCGAGTCGATGGTCGGGTCGAAGCTCTCGGGCTTGCCGAAGACGTCGACCGCGATCGAGTAGCCGCTGATCAGCTCTGCGCGGCCCGCCAGGCTCTCGTCGACGATGTAGCGTAGAAACCCCGAAAGGCGCTTCGAGCGGGACAGCGGCACCTGCGACGTCGCAAGCTCCAGAGCCTGGCGTATCGCATCTTCGCTCGGGCCGGTCTCGCGCCGGCTAGGTTCCGCAGCAACCGGTTCGCCTTGCATGACGCCTCCCGGTTCCCCGTGGTGATCTCCCTCCCGCCAATATCTCACATGTTACGTCACGGAGAGTCACTTATTCCGGCGTGCCCGGCGTGCCATTTCCTATCCAACGCCCAAGGCCGGCAAGAGCTTCCAGGCCATGTCGAACGGGCGATTGCAACGCAGCAACCAGAAGGAAGTTCGAGATGAGCACAAACGGCACTCTCAAGTACGGCCTCCGCCCCACCGTGCGCCTTGCGAACAACATCAGCCCCTTCGCCGCGCTCTTCACCTTGAAGCAGGACGACCCGGACGGCCACGCCAAGGCGATCGCCGATCTCGTCGGCACGCCGGAGTTCGGCGAAGCGGTCTCTGAGATGGCGCTGATCCACGTCTTCAGCATGTCGCGGGTCGGCCGGGACAAGATGTTCTTCCAGACGAACTTCGACGCCGACGTGGTCGCCTACTTCGAGGCCTTCAAGGACCTCGACGGCCCCCTGCGTGAGATCCTGAAGCACTTCGAGGGCGCGCCGGGCGCGGACGCGGACTTCACGTCGCTCCTCGAATACATCGCCGCCCAGCAGGTCGACGTGGTCGCCTACTTCTGCGCTTACCCGGAGCTGACGGTCAACCAGATCCGTCGCGATGCGGACTGGCGCAAGAAGGTGATCGAGCTGCAGAAGTCCCTTGCACAGCCGGCCGGCAAGGTCGCCTGGGGCCAGACCGTTTCCGCCTTCGCATAACGAACGCGTCACTGCCCAGAAACCGGGAAGCGCGCCTCGCTTCCCGGTACCACCATCATCGTGGCCGATCGCGTCGCGACCGGGAGGCTTTCATGCTGAGCACGAAACAGACGCCCATGCGTACCGCCGAGGACCTGAAAGAAAACCTGAAGGACATTCAGGGCGGGATCCTGAGGGAGTACGACACGACCGCTTGCCGCTACATCTTCTTTCGCATCGACGACGCGGCGAGGGGGCGCGCTTGGCTGCAAGAGTTGACCGACGACGTGACGAGCCATGCGCGCTACGCCAAGGGCGACGTCGAGAACGGCACGCTCAATCTCGCGTTCAGCGTCTGGGGGCTCAAGGCCCTCGACCTCTCCGAGGAGATCGTCGCGACCTTTCCCCACGCCTTCTGCGAGGGCATGCAGGCCCGCGCGGCAAAGCTGGGCGACGTCGGCCCGAGCGCGCCGGACAAGTGGGAAGGCAAGCTCGGCAGCCAGGAGATCCACGTCCTCGTCGCCGTCTCGCACAACTCGGTCGCGGAATGCCAGCGCCAGCACGGTTGGCTAACCTCGGTCACCGAGCAGATCGGCGGCGTCGAAGAAGTCCATTGCGTGGCCGCGGAGATCGTCTTCGAGCAGCGCTCGGGCTGTCCTTCGGCGCACTTCGGTTATGTCGATCCGATTTCTCAGCCGGCGATCGAGGGTTTCGACGACGAGGCCAGGCCCGGCGACGGCGCCCTCAAGCCGGACGGCGGCTGGCGCTCGATCAAGCCGGGCGAATTCCTGCTCGGCTACGAGAACGAGCTGGGCGAGCGCACGGCGACGCCGGGACCCGTCGGGCTTTGCGACAACGGCACCTTCATCGTCTTCCGCAAGGCC
>JAKSDN010001115.1 GCA_022360075.1 Kiloniellales bacterium
GGCGATCGCCTTCGATCCGGCGCCCGACACGGCGCTGCCGAATCCCTCCGTCGTCGTGCACCCGAGCGATCTGACCATGACCAGCGGCGACGACGAGCTGATCATCGCTGGTGACGGCACCGTGGTTAGCCAGATCAAGGCGAGCTGGACCCCGCCGCCGGACGTGTTCGTGACCCAGAACGGCAAGATCGAGATCCAGTACCGGCGCGACGACCTGCCCGGGCCGCTGGACTGGTCCGACGGCAACACGGAGAGCCGGCTGGTCGACGGCGCCGCGTCCTCGGTCTTTCTCTCGCCGGTCGAGGACGGTGTGACCTACGACATTCGGATCCGCTCGATCAACGAGCTTGGCGTGACCAAGGACGCGTCGGGCAACAGTTGGGGGCCGGTCCAGCAACACACCGTGGTCGGAAAGCAGCAGCGACCGTCTGAGCCCGACATGTTCACGGCGGACCGCATGCCCGACGGGACAAGGCGGTACAAGTGGGAGCAGGCCAACCTGCCCGCCGACGTCCGGGTCGGGGGCGGATTCCGGATCCGCTACTTCCTCGGCGCCACCGCCGATTGGGACGCGATGACGCCGCTGCACAGCGGCCTGCTGACCACGAGCCCCTACGAGAACAACGAGCTCGCGGCCGGGACCTACACCTTCGCGATCAAGACGGTGGACTCGAGCGGCAACGAGTCGGTCGAACCGCGCTTTCAGCAGGTCACCCTGGGCGACCCCAGGCTGCGCGACGTGCTAGTCGGTCGACTCGAGCACGACCTGGGCTTCCCGGGCGTGAAGACCGATGCGTTCGTGGAAAGTGATGGCCGATTGCACTCGGTCACGCTCGGCGGCTGGGACGCGCTGCCCGCGACCTGGGACGCGCTAGCCGCGAGCTTCGGGGCGATTCTGCCCAGCCCAGCGCAGATCTCTTATGCGATCGAGATCGACCTGGGCGCCGATCTCTCGTTCACCCCGCTCGTCACCGTGGTCGGCGTCGGGACGCAGACGATAGAGATGCGCACCGGCACCAGCCTGCCTCTAGCGGGCGGGTTCGGGCCGTTGGCCGCGGTGATGTCGAAGCGCTACGTCGAGATCCGGGTCACGATGACGTCGCCGGCAGTGCCGGCCGAGCCGACCTGCATCGAGCTCATGGCCATACTTCTCGACGGTGAGACCAAGATCGAGGATTTCAACGACATCGACACGTCGGGCCCGAGCACGAGCCGGTTCGAGCGCATCGGCGTCGGGCATTTTCGGATCGTCGCGGAGGATCTCTCGGTCATCTCCCAGGCCGGCATCACCGCGATCCAGAACGTCGGGCCCGGCCATTCCTGGGAGCTGATCAGCAAGGAAGCGCTCGCCTTCGGCCCGCCGGGCCAACTTGCCGCCGAGTTCAAGCTCTACGACAGCGCCGGCGCCCTGGCCGACGCGGTGATCGATGTCTCCTTGAAAGGACCGAAGCTGACATGACGCTGCCAACCAATATCACCAGCGCGTCGAGCTACGACGCGGGCACCGACGACCCGAAGCAGGCGCGCGCCCAGCTCAAGGGCCTGCACGACGACGTCGAGCAGATCAACGACCACCTCAAGGCCTCGCCCTTCCTCGCGCCGGCGACGCCGCTCGGCATCGGCGATGGCCTCGAGTCCTCGGGCGGCAACGCGCAGGTCAAGCTGCAGGCCAACGCCGGCCTCGCGCGCGCGGCCTCGGGACTGGCGCTCGACCTCAGCAGCCTCGCCGTCGAGACCGACCCCCAGACCGGCGACATCGTCGCGATCCGCGACACCAGCGCGCCCGGCCATCGCAGCATGAGCCTGGTCAACCTGCTCAAGGTGATCAACGCCCTGACCGAGGACGCCACGCCGGACCCCGACGCCGACTTCATCCCGGTCTACGACGCCTCGGCTACGACGGTGAAGAAGGTCAAGGTCGGCAACGTGGGCGGGGGTGGATTTGAATTCGGCGCCGAAGTCTCACCCTCGCCAGGCGCTCAGGCCTTAGAATTCGGGCCAGCCGTCTTCACGGCCAACTTCGATCACTACGTCGTTATGTTGGATGATGTTAGACCCACCACAAATTCGGCGCTTATATTCGAGGTGTATGGGGCGGGGAACTGGGTGACTGCCGGCGGCGCCTACAGATACTCGGCATCCGTACTCCATGATAGTGGCGTCACCCATTCACGTGACACCGCTGGCAACTTCATTAGAGCATCGAGTGTGACAAGTGTGACCACTGCAGTGGGCCGTGGACTGACTGGCATCGTCGAGCTGTTCAACACCAACGAATCAACGAGGCCATCGCCCATAAAGTGGAGTGGTTCGTTTGAGAGTCCCGGAGGCATGTACAACTTGGTGGTTGGCAATTCGTTCTTCGTGGGTGTTGCACCAATACAAGGTTTCAGGGTGAGGACTATCAACAGTTCAGCCATTGGTGGCTTCTTGCGCTGCTGGGCGAGCCGGATGCCGAACTCTTGACGAACCGGGCCTGCGCAATTGGAGCGGATGTTCAATCGCCGCAGGCCCGGCAACGGACAGCGGGTCCGTTCTTGCATCAGACCGCCCAACTGTCCGCACCAGTTCATGAGCCTTTGCTCCGAACTGAAATGCACTTTCGATTGGGAGTACTCTGTTTCTTTGGACCTAAGGAGCTTGCTGTGAATTGTTCCTTATGGCTTGCTATGCCCTCGGAGAGTCGATAAGTGGCTCTGATGCCTAACCTTACTGAGAAGAATCTGCAGCACTACAATGAACGGGCGGACGCTTGGCGTAGGTCCTTCGTGGAGACAGCCGACCACAAGGACCTTATCTCCATGCTCGTACAGGAGGCTCGACTCAGAGTTGCTGAGTCTCTTGTTCCGTCTCGCAAGATCAAGTTCTTGGATTTTGGTTGCGGCTCAGGGGAGTTCGCAAAGAGACTTTCGACGCATGGCCACACAGGAGTCGGTATTGATCCTGCCCCACGGCTAATCGAAGCAGCGCGGATTGCTGCTCCTGACATCGAATTCAGAGTTGGGAGCCTAGACAATTGGCCAGACGGGAAGTTTGATGTCATCTTCGCGCTGTCAGTGCTTTTCTTTCTCGATGAATCCGATGAGGAGCTTTTTTTCAAGAAAAGTTTGGCGTCATTGGAAGAAGGCGGTATCATTATTTGCTCCTATATAAACAAATTTGCCGACTATGCCAGTCTTAATGAGTACACAGTGAAATTCTATAGAGAGGAGATAATTGGAAAATTTGATGGTCTTCCGATTCCAGATTTAGAGGATTTGTTTCCGAATTCTAAGGGTGATAAGAGTTTTAAGAATGTTAGTATTCATAATAGGACTATTATAAGGACTTCAAATCCCTTTAATATCGAGAGAAGATTTCGATCGGTTGGGTTTGATCTTGACGAATTGGTTTTTTCCAGATTCTATTTCTTGCCGCCAGATATAGTTGAAAGAGAAGAAAATATAGATCTTTTCAAGAAACAGATTGAAATCACAGAGAATTTGGATAATTTGGACTTGGGTCCAGTATTTGGGAAGACTATGACATGCAGAGTTCGACCGGCCTAGTGTTCGAGTAGGTCTGGCAATCACCAGTGAGTCTCACGCAATGAGGACTTAGCTCCGAGGAATTGATGCGCATTGTCTCATTTGTGGCCGCCCTTGTGGCGGCCTTTTTCATGTCCGCGGCGGTGCAGGCCTGCCAGTCGCCGGAGCAGGTGACCGAGCATCTGCTTGCGCGCTATCCCGAGACGGCGCTGCGGGCGCGGCTGAGCGGCGAGGCCGCGGTGGCCTTCGTGACGCACTACAACCGGGTACCGCCCGCTACTGCGCATCGGGCGGACGAGGTGCTGGTCTTTCGCGACCCCAACTTCCCGCGTGTCGACCTGGTCGAGCTGTTCAGGGAGCGCTGCCTGGTGGGCGGCGGCGTCCTGGCGCGACCCTTCGTCGACTGGCTGCTCGCGGTCAGCGGGCCGGAAGCCTGATGACCGACGAGGAGATCGATCGTGCCGTCCATCGCACGGTGCAGGAGACCTTCATGGTCTTCGGCATCGATACGAGCGATAGCGCAAGCGTGCGCGAGTTCCAGAGCGATCTCGGCTATCTGCGGCGCTCGCGCCAAGGCAGCGAAGAGCTCGCCAAGTGGGCAAAGCGCAGCGCGGTCGGCGCCGGCATCACGGCGCTCTGCGTGCTGCTTTGGGAAGGCCTCAAGCACGCCATGACACGCGGCGGATAGGCCAATTCGCGCGGCGGGGCCTCGATCCCCGTCGTCAACAGACCTCCCTGACCGCCTTGGGCCGTCTCACGGGACCGCAGCCGCGGCCCGTGGGGCGGCCCGCTTTTTTTGTGCCGAATTTCGGCGGAAAATGCCGCGCCTCGCGCTAGCGGCAGTCTGTGCAGGTGCAGTGGGCGCTGGTGCCGCCGGGAAGAATTGAACTTCCGACCCCTCCCTTACCAAGGGAGTGCTCTACCCCTGAGCTACGGCGGCGCGCTGGGCGGATTGCCGCGGAACTTGCCACTGGCCTGGTTCGAAGGCAAGCCCGTCGTCGGGGCCGGTTTTTTGGCGTCCCAAGGCGCCGTAGCCACGATCTTGACCGCACTGCCTCTTGCCCGCAGTCTGCCTTGCCGATGATGAGCGA
>JAKSDN010001114.1 GCA_022360075.1 Kiloniellales bacterium
AAGTTCATGAAGGCCGGCCTGCGCTCCAACAATATCGATCCGAATGCCCGCCACTGCATGGCCTCGGCCGTTGCCGCCTTCATCCGCCATTTTGGTATCGACGCGCCGATGGGCTGCTATGACGATCTCGAACACGCCGACGTCTTCGTGCTGTGGGGCGCCAACATGGCCGAGATGCACCCGATCCTCTGGTCGCGCCTGACCGACACGCGCCTGACCAAGGAGGGCTGCGAGGTCCACGTGCTCTCGACCTTCGAGAACCGCTGCTTCGAGCTGGCGGACAACGCGATGGTCTTCGCGCCGCAAACGGACTTGGCGATCCTCAACTACATCGCCAACCACATCATCCAGAGCGGCGCCGTCTACGAGGACTTCGTCGCCAAGCACGTCAACTTCACCAAGACGCCGACCGACATCGGCTACGGCCTGCGCCCCGAGGATCCGCGCGAGCAGAACGCCGCCAATCCCTCGCACGAGGGCAAGCACGGCAAGCTGACCAAGATCAGCTTCGATGAGTACGCCGAGGCGGTCTCGAAGTACACGCTCGACTACACGAGCGAGCTGTCGGGCGTGCCGGCCGAGCAGCTCGAGCGGCTGGCCGCCATCTATGCCGACCCGACCAAGAAGGTCTCCTCCTATTGGACCATGGGCTTCAACCAGCACACCCGCGGCTCCTGGGTGAACGGCCTGCTCTACAACGTGCATCTGCTGGTCGGAAAGATCTCGGAGCCCGGCAACAGCCCCTTCTCGCTCACCGGCCAGCCCTCGGCCTGCGGCACCGCGCGCGAGGTCGGCACCTTCGCGCATCGCCTGCCCGCCGACATGGTGGTGATGAAGGAGGCGCACCGCGACCGTACCGAAGAGCTCTGGCAACTGCCGAAGGGCACGATCCCCGGCAAGCCCGGCTATCACGCCGTGCTGCAAAACCGCATGCTCAAGGACGGCAAGCTCAACGCCTACTGGGTGCAATGCAACAACAACATGCAGGCCGCGCCCAACATGAACGAAGAGGGCTATCCCGGCTACCGTAACCCGGACAACTTCATCGTCGTCTCCGATCCCTACCCGACGGTCACGGCACTTGCGGCCGACCTGATCCTGCCGACCGCCATGTGGGTGGAGAAGGAAGGCGCCTACGGCAACGCCGAGCGGCGCACGCAGTTCTGGCGCCAGCAGATCAAGCCGCCGGGCGAGGCCAAGTCCGACGTCTGGCAGGTCGTGCAGTTCTCCAAGCGCTTCAAGATCGAGGAGGTCTGGCCCGAGGAGCTGATCGCCAAGAAGCCGGAATACCGCGGCAAGACGCTCTACGACGTGCTCTTCGCCAACGGCGAGGTCGACAAGTTCGGCGTCGAGGAATTGCAGGAAGGCTTCCACAACGACGAATCGGAGGAGCTCGGCTTCTATCTGCAAAAGGGGCTCTACGAGGAGTATCGCAAGTTCGGCCTCGGCAAGGCCCACGACCTCGCACCCTTCGAGCTCTATCACCAGACGCGCGGCCTGCGCTGGCCGGTGATCGACAACAAGGAGACGCTCTGGCGCTTCCGCGAGGGCTACGACC
>JAKSDN010000975.1 GCA_022360075.1 Kiloniellales bacterium
ACCGCTTGCGCCATCACCAAAGCACCAAGAAGTGCCAGCCTGGATCTCGTCATCGGGTCCTCACTACCTGGAACGCTGCTCCTAGTCCTGTCGGAAGGAGTCTTCGCAAGGAAGCATTGCCAAAGGCTTAAGGGCCGGACGCTCGGCTACAGCTCGGCGAGCTCGAGCCCGCGGAACGTGGTCTCTTCCAAGATCGCCCAAGTCTCGTCCTGGTGGGCCTTCACCGCCTCCTGGAAACGGTACCAATGGCTGTTGCGGTGGTTGTCGGGGTCCTTCCAGGTGTAGACGTCGGTCAGCGGATCCCAGCGGGTCAGCATCGAGTCCGACTTGTCCCTCAGGCCGCGAACCCGCTCGTTGATGGCTTCCTCGAGCCACTTGTCCTCGTCGTAGACCTCGATCTCGGTATCGCCATAGGCGGCTTGGGCGCTGAGCTGGCGATAGCGGGCGATCCTCTCCGCCACGTAGTCGTTCGCCTGGTCGCGCTCGCCGATCGCGCGGTCCAGGTCGGTGGCGAGTTCGCCCGAGCGCGTCTCCACCGCCTGATCCGTCGCCTGCGGATCCGTGTAGCGCATCAGCTTGGCGAGCAGGTGAACGGCGGCCTCGATGAAGCGGGTCTTGTTGTCCACCCGCTCCTCCAGTAGCCGCTCGTCACGCCAGACCAGCGCGGGCCAGTCCGGATTGTGCTGGGCATCCGCATGGCCGATGTTGGGCGTAACCTGGCTCAGCGTGCCGGCCATGGCGTTGTACTCGTCGTAGTAGCCGATGAAGTTCTGATGCGCCCAGGTGTCCACATAGCCGTGGCAGGCGACACCGATGCGGTAGAGATCGCCCGAGGCGAGGGCGCGATCCATCACCCTGTTCGCGTTCTGGCTGTTAGGCGTAGTGTTGAGCCAGTGCAGCTTGCCATCCTTGCGCCAAGCCGTTCTGGCCATCGGGTCGCCCGGAATGAAGTGGAAGATCGGATAGATCCTGAGCAGCTTCGCTTTCGGCTTCAGGATGTTCATCGTCTGGCTGATGTAGTTGCGATAGGCGCTGGCCTTTCCCTTGTCGACCTCGAAGATGATGTCGTTGTCGTCGATGTACTGGGACGCATAGGCGACGATTTTCGCGTCGTCGACGCCAAGGCCGCCCTTGGCCGCGATCAAGTACGTCATGTAGTAGTGGAACTCGATGTCCATGAGGAGATCTCCCTGGTTGGCAAGCCGGCGCTGTAGGGCCCTCCTTTCGGAGACACCCGACGGCATCGTTGGCTGCGGAAAGACCCGATGCCCGGCCTTGTCAGGCTCGAAGCTCGCGGACCAGAGACTGCAATCCTATCTCAAGTCTGTCTCGGCAGGAAGCTGTTGAGCATCAGGTGTTGTTCGGGGGCCGCGGCGACCGACTAAATGCGCCCTGCGCCGAAGAGATCTTCCTCGACCTCGGCGGTCACGAACATGTAGGAGCGCTGATGAGCCGTCACGGCGCGCTCGCTGACGCCGTGCAACGCCTCCATCGAATTGGGGAACAGCACCAGCCGGTTGGGTGCGTAGCGGACCGTCTTGGCCAGCTCCAGGTCCTCGTCGGGAAACTCGAAGCGCCAGAGGTCACGGCGCGCCGGTCGCCGCCAGCGAAAGAGCTGAAGGTCGCCGCCCTGCGTGTCGTCTGCCGGGTCACGCAGATAGAAAAGGCCCGAAAATAGGCGGTTCGGCGTATCCAGATGGCCGCCCCGCACCGACGAGGGACGATCGAATACCGGCGTGTTGATCTCCAGACGCGCGTCCATGAGCACATCGGCCACGTCGTAGGAGTCGCGGCCGAGCAGGCCGACGCGCAGTTCCTCTTTCGCTTTCAGACGAGCGGCGAAGCGCGGGTTGAGCCGCTCCCAGTGACCGGCGAAGAGCGCGACGACCTGCCGGAACGCCGCGGCCGCGGTGTGACATCGCACGAACGCACGCCATGACGGATCCAGCCTCTTGTCCGCCAGGATCTGAACCGTCGAATAGACATAGCGCTTGTTGTTCGGTGGCGGGCCCGCCCAGCCGACACGCTCGAAGCCCGGGATATCGGCGGCGAAGCGACTGTAGAGCGCCGGCGCCATCGGACGCTCGGCGACGATGTGAGGAAAGGGATCGTCGAGGATCTCGGCCGCAGAGAGGTCGGCGAAGAGCGACTGCATGCCGGGAGTCTCAAGCGCCGATCGCGATGGCGTCAAGCGAGTCCGCGCGTCGCACTCAATCCAAGTCCGCGACGTTCAGGAGCGGTTTCGTCAGTCCCCGTCTTCGCGAGCCCTCAGTTCACCGACGACCAAGCGCGCACGAAAGCCTCCGCCCGCTCGCGCAGGGCCTCGCTCGGGCGCTCGGGCTTGAAGAGGGCGGAGCCGAGGCCGAAGCCGGCGGCCCCCGCCGCACGATAGGCAGCCAGGCTCTCGGGCAGGATGCCGCCGACCGGGAGCAGGCGAGTACCGGCCGGCAGAACCGCCCGCAGGGCGCCGAGGGCGGCCGGAGGGATCGTCTCGGCCGGGAACAGCTTGAGGGCATCGGCCCCGGCTTCCAGCGCGGCGAAGGCCTCGGTCGGCGTGGCGACACCGGGGCAGCAGACAAGGCCGCGGGCCTTGGCGGCGCGAATGACAGCCGGATCGCCGTGTGGCATCACGACCAAGCGGCCGCCCGCGTCCTGCGTTCTCTCGACCGCGGCGGGATCCAGCACCGTGCCGGCGCCGATGACGGCCCGCTCGCCGTAGGCCTCGGCCAGGCACGCGATGCTGTCGAAGGGCTCCGGCGAGTTCAGCGGCACCTCGATGATGCGGAAGCTCGCTTCGAAGAGGATGCGGCCGACCTCCAATGCCTGTGCGGGCCTCAGGCCGCGCAGGATCGCGACCATGGGCATCGACGCAAAGGCTTCGTCGAACGAGATCATCGGCCTATCCTCGGCTCGGCCGGCTGCGCGAGGCGGCGCTCACGACAACAGCCCCGCAGCCTTGGCGATCGCGAAGAGGCCGTCCGCCGCCACCTCCGCCTTGGCCCGGCGGGTTCGGCAGCCGGCCAAGTCCAGGGCCTTGGCATAGCGATCGACGAGAGCCCCCTGCCCGACCAAGGTGAGCCCCTCGCCGCCGGCGCCCGGCCATGCGGCCAGAGCCTCGCGCGCCTCGGCACCGATCAAGAGGCCCGAAAGATAGTCGGCGAGCGCCGCCGGCTCGACTTCTCCGAACAGGCCGAGACTGCGGGCGCTGAACAGACGGCGCAGAAGGCCGCCTGCTTCGGGACCGTCGTCCAGGCCGAAGCGCAGGCCGCGCTCGAAGGCCTCCGGCGCCGGCCCGTCGCCGCTCATCAGACGGCCGAGGATCGTATGGTCCTTCAGCGCGCCATAGAGCTCGCCGGTCATGAAGGTCGCAAACCAATCGATCGCGCCGCCGGTCGCCCGCGCCCACTTGCTGTGCGTGCCGGGCAGCACGAAGAGCCCGTCGCCCTGTCCGGCCGCCAGGCAGCCGACGATCTGCGTCTCCTCCCCGCGCAGGACATCGGGAGTGCCCGAGGAGTCGTGGCGCGACAGACCGGTGACGAACCAGATCCGCCGCCCCGCGGCCGTGCGGTGCGGTGTCAGCGCGTCAGCCAGGGCCGCGACATCGCAGGGACAAGCGAGATAGGGCGTCTCGCGCCAACCCTGGCGGCTGGTGATCATGCCGGAAGCGATCACTGGCAGAGTATCGGGAAGCTCGGCGAGCCAGGGCGCGAGTGTTCTCGCGAAGGCGGCCTCGAAGTCGCCCGCCTCGACCTGGAGAATGCCGGCCGGCGCCTCCAGGCAATCGAGAAGCCGCCCGTCATGGGCGAGGCGGTAGGCCCGCAACGCCGTGGTGCCCCAATCGACGCCGATCAGTGCGGTGGCGGTCAAGGCGGATCTCCATGGGTGGAACGTCTCGGCCGAGAGAACTCGACGAGGCTCGTTGGGAAGCTATCGACCCAGACTATCCAGTTCGGCGGCGCGTTCAAGCGGCCGAAGGAATGGCGTGAGACCGTCCGGCCCTCGGAGGCTCTAGTGGTTCAATTCCGACACTTGGATCCGATGAAATTGGATCAAGTGTCGACCAGAATTGGACCCACACAAAGAGTTGCCTAGTGGGGCGGCCCGACATTCCGGGATCGGAATGTCGGAGTCGAACCACTAGCGAGGACCTCGAACAGGCGATCGGCGAACGCGCTCAAGCGACTTGTGCAGGCTCGAGCTCATAGGAGATGAAATCGACATCCAGGTCCCTGAAGAGATGGCGAGCGTTCGCGGTGCCGACACGATCGACGAGGACGCGAGCGCCGAAGTCGCGGACTTGGCCGACGAACTCCTTGGCCTGGTCAAGGTCGCGATAGAACACCGACATGACGTCGTTGTAGTCGAGCATGATCATGGCGATATCGGCGTCGCTCAGGACGAGAGAGCCGAGGCTTGGCCGCCTGATCCGCATCATCCGCAGCCGAGAGTAAGGCTTCAAGGCCGAGCTGAACCAGGCGATTCTGGTCGTGTGCGTGTTCGGCGGCACGCGGAGAAGATTGAAGACCAGCGACGAGGTCGCCATCTCATCGAGGCTCTGACAGATCGAAAGATACTTGTTGCACAAAGTGTTGTCGTTCAGGGTCGAATAGTGGACGTCGACCGCGACCAATGGCAGCTTTTTGACCCCCAGCTCGTAGATCTTCTGCGCCGCGCAGCCGAGCACGATGAAGTCGATCTCCGCCGTGACGGAAGGGCTGTCGCCGGCCGTGCTGATGATCCGCTTGCAGAGTGCGCGCGTTTCGGGGTCGAGATCGTGGATCATGAGAGTCGCGGTCTTTCGGTCACGCATTTGGACCTCGCGCAACCGGGACCGGCAGGAGCTGCCGAGATCCGAGAGCATCGCTCTCGTCGTGGCTCGCACACGCTCCAGCGACGTCTTGATCTTGTCGGTGACGATACCGGCTGTCTCCGCAGAATCTCTTAGCTCCTCCGGCGTGAGTTCGATCGATTGGGAGTCACTTGACACATCGGCGATCTCCGAGCGCGTCGCCGGCGACAGCTCGCTGTCTGAAAGCCCTTCCTCGGCCGCCGAGCCCAAGATCTTCAGACGGATAGACTGGCCTATGGCCTGAGCGGTCTGCTGGGCTTCTTCCTCGCTCAAGCGGGCGAAGACGATGATGAAGTCGCCGCCCTTGTTGCGGGTGAAGCTGTCTTCTGGCGACAGCCGTTCGGCGATCGTCTTTTCCGCGATCATGTAAACCCGCTCGGCAATGTCCTGCCAATTGTCGCCGAGCGCGGATCTGACCTTCTGCAAGCCGACGGTCTGGATCCGGCCAGCCGCGATCAGGGTCGGCGTATCGCCAATGTAGTTCCTCAGTTTCTCCAGGAATTGACCGCTCTGGTCATCGCACACGCACGGCTCTTTCGAGCTGGCAACGCTGCCGAACGATAGCACGCGGCCGGAGCTGCCCTCACCAAGCTTCAGGAACACCGATCGCATCGAGATTTCGATGTCCCCGCCATCCTTATGCCTAATCGTCAGTCGCTCGCGTTCGAACTCGCCCTCGGTCTCGATCGACTGGCGATAGTCTTCGAGCAAGGAGCGGCGAAATTCCTCCGGGAGGATATCGGTCCAATCGCGACCGGTCAGATCCGAGCGGTCGCGGCCGCAGAGCTCCGCCAGGGCCGGGTTGGCGACGAGGAACTTCCCCGCGGCGTTCGTGATCGCAAGGCCACCATCGGCAACGGCAATGACCTTGGTGAGCAGAATCTCGGCGTATCGGCGCGCCTGCTCGACCCGCCTGTTGGTAGCGTGGACCAGCCGGCTCCTTTCGACGGCATAGCGAAGAATCCGGGGAACGGCACCGTAGAGCTTCGGGTTCTTGACAAGGTAGTCCTGAGCACCGGTGCGAATCGCCTCTTGGGCAATTGCCTCGTCGTCCAGACCTGTGCAGACGATGATCGGCGCCTCCCCCGCCGGCGCGAGGAGTGCTTCGACGCCGGCGACGCCGGAGCTGTCGGGGAGCGAGAGATCGAAAAGCACGGCATCGAAGGTCCGCCGACCAAGAACGTCAAGGGCGACGCTCAGACGCTCCGCAGAGATGAGCTTGATATCCGATGCCCCGAGATCACGAATCGCTGCCTGCAGAAGCATGACCTCGTCGGTATCATCCTCGACGAAGAGGACATTTATTGCGTCGTTTTCCATCGTGCGATGTCCGTCGAGGACCCGTCAAAGCCTCAAGGGGGCCCTGTTCAAATCCGGGCTAAGCCCAAGATGCTGACCTAGAAGGGTTAAGGGACGTTTGAAAGGGCCGACTCGGGCGCCGAGGCCGTACAGGCAAGGAATGACGGTGGTGAGCGTTTGGCGTTCAAACCAGACCGGGTGCAGGATATTCAGTAGTCCAACCGCCCTCTCAGGTCGTCGAAAGGACGCATGACGTGCGTCTGGTATGCCGGCCGGGCGCAGAGGCGCTGGTACCAGGCCTCGACATGGGGTAGTGGCGGCCGATCGATCTCCATCTCGAACGTGCGGTAGAGCGTCGTGCCGGCCGGAATATCGGCCAGCGAGAAGGTGTTGCCCGCCAGGTAGGGGCGATTGGCGAGCCGGCGGTCAAGCAGCTTCAGAGCGTCGTAAAGCTGGGCCTCAAGCTTGGACAGCCGGGCGGGCTGGCGCTGCGGCGGTGGCGTACGCACCAATCCCCAGAAAAGGTCCATGAAGGGACGGTGCAGCCTGGTCTGGGTCCAGTCCATCCACTGGCCGGCGATCGCGCGGGCCTGGAGGCCCGCTGGCTGGAGCGTATCGGCGCCGTAGCGCGCCGCCAGGTAGCGCACGATGGCGTTGCTCTCCCAGACCACGGCCCCGTCATCCTCGATCACCGGGACGCGCCCGTTCGGGTTGAGAGCCAGGAAGGCGGGATCGTCGAGCCCGCCGAATCGGCCGCCGCGTTCGATCGTCTCGAAAGGGATGCCGACCTCGCCGAGGGCCCAGAGCGCTTTCTGGACGTTGAAGGCGCTGCGGCGTCCCCAGATCTTCAGCAATGCGCGCGCCTCAAGCGGGCTCCCCATCGCCCTCACGCGCAAGCGCTTCCCGGTCGATGACCTCGATCGTGCCCCGGCCCAGGGCCACCTGGCCGTGGCGATGCCAGACCTGGAGCGCGCGATTGACCGTCTCGCGCGAGGTGCCCAGCATGCGGGCGAGCTCGGTCTGGGAAACCCTCAGCTTCTTGGCGGCCGAGCCGAGCCCGCTCTCCGCGCCGTTTCGGGTCAGAAACAGGAGCCGCTTGGCCAGCCGGGCCGACAGCGGCAGAAAGGCGGCGTCCTCGATCACCTGATTGACCCGGCGAAAGCGCCGGCAGAGCAGCCTGATGAAGTAGTCCGCGAGGGCCGGATCGGAGCGCAGCAGCGGCTTGAAGTCGCGCCGTCGGATCAGCATCAGGCGCGTCGGCTCCAAGGCGTAGGCGTCGGCCGTGCGCTCATGGTCGTCGAGCATGGCGATCTCGCCGAAGATCTCACCCGGCTGCATGACGTAGAGGATCATGTCCCGGCCGTCCGGTGCGGAGGTACTGATCCGGACGCGACCGGACATCACGCCGTAGAGCGCCTCGCCCGGATCGCCCTTGTAGAAGATGCTGTCGCCGGTGTCGAAGCGGCGCGTGACCGCCAGCGTGGCGATGCGGTCCACGGTGACCGCGTCGACATCGCGGAACAGGTAGCTCGCGGCCAGAAGTCGCGCTTCCTCGAATGACATGGCCGGTCGGGTCGCCCTCGGTGTCTCGCTTGGTGTCTCGGCTTTCGGATCCTATCATGATAGCAGCTTGCCCGGCCAAGGCACGCTTCACGACGGCGCGACCGGATGGCCGCTAGAGCTGTTTGATGCCGTGCGACCGGAGCAGATCGATCAGCATCTCTCCGGCGTGGATTCGGTGATCGCGATGCAGGCTATGCGCCGCGTCCGCGTCGCCGCGCGCGATGGCGTCCACCACCGCGGCGTGATCTTTGTTCGAGCCCAGTGGCTTGGGCCTGAGCCTCAGAGTCGCCATGCGGACCCTGTGCGCCTGCTCCCAGACTGTGTTGACGAGATTGCGAAGACGCGTGTTGCCGGCAAAGTCGACGAGCATCATGTGGAAGCGTTCATCGGCCTCGGCCCAGCGCCGCAAGTCGTCGTCCTCCAAAGCCCGCTCCATATCCTCGACGGCGGCCTTGAGAGCGGCCAGCTCCGGACCCGTGACGCCGCGCGCAGCCGCCAACGCAGCCGCGGTCGCCTCCAGGCTCGTCAGAACCTCGTAAATCTCCCGCATGTCGTCGGGCGAGACCGGCAGGACGCGCATGCCGTGGCGCGGGCGGATCTCCACCATGCCCTCGTTGGCGAGCCGAATCAGCGCTTCGCGCACGGGCGTCCGGCTCATCCGAAGGGATTCGGCGAGCTCCTGCTCCAAGGCCTGGAAACCGGCCGGCATGTCGTTGTCGAGGATCCGGCGCTTGATCTCGGTGTAGGCGTGTTCGGCTTGCGACGGTCGTACGCTGCGTCCCCGTTGCTTGGATCCGGCGATCTCTTTTTGTCGCCGCGTCAGTTGCTCACCTACGTCGGACACCTCGACAGCCCCTCTCGTGCCAGTTCCCGCAATCAGGCCCGAGCGATTGCGTCATCCTCGCGACGCGCCAGTTCGCGCCATAAACCCGTCAGATCATAATTCCAGTGCGTCGGCGCATGGCCGGCCACCGGCATCTCGGCAACCGCGATCGAATCGCCAAGCAGGCAGCCGAGGTAGCCGCGGCGCAGGTCCGTGCCGCCGAACGCCAGGCTCGAGAGGTTGCGCAGCCGACGGCTCACGATACGGTCCAGCTGCGGCCGCCCCATCCGCCCGGCCTCGTAAGCGGTTTCGACCGCTGCCATGTGGCCGGTGTCGCTGTCTTCGATCAGGGTCTCCTGCGATCCGTCGGCCGCGACGCGGACGACCCTGTTGCTGACGATGCTCGTGATCCAGACCGCGCCCTCGGCATCGAACGTCAGTCCGTCGGGGAAGGTCCCCGCGCCGAATTCGGCCACCACGGTCTTGTTGGACAAATCGCCCGACGGCGAGATCTCGAAACATATGAGCCGTCTGGCGAAAGTCTCGTTGACGTAGAGCCGCTCGCCGCTCGGGTCGATGGCGCATTCGTTGGTGTAGCCGAGCCCGTCGGCGACGACACGCGCGCTGCCGCGATCGACGAGGATGACATAGCCGTCGGCGACATCCCTGCGATAGGCGAGGCTGCGCGGCCGCGTGCGGGTGCTTACCGTCACCCAAAGCCGACCTCGCGCGTCGATGTGCACGAAGTTCGTCGGCGGCAAGGCCTCGCCGTCGACCTCGGCGAGAATCAGCTCGCTTCGACCGTCAGGATCGAGACGCCAGACCCCGCCCTCTTCCGCTCCCAGGTGGGCCAGCAGAAATGACCCGCCCGGCAGCAGGGCAATTCCGTTCGGACGCAGAGGGATTTCCGGATTCCGAGCCAGGACCCGAGAAACCCTGCCGGCGCGATCGATCACGCTCACGCCGCCGCCCTCGGTCCAGTCCGAGGCGAAGAGATAGCCTGAGTGATGGGTGAGAACGCATTCCGGCCGCGCGAGCCCGCTGCCGAGAAATGTAAGGTCGTCCAAGTCTAGCATGTGACGTTCGTCTGCCGACGCTTTCGCGCGAACCAAGCCCCCCGGCCCGTCGCTCGAACGCCGCCACCTTGAAAACCGATAACGTATACATTACGGCATTTCCCGGCCGAAGGAAACCGCAGCACCGGTAACATCGGGACGTCGCTCTGATGTCTCTTGGCCTGTTGGGGACAGGGCGCGGCCGCCCTGGTCTTTGGGCGCTTGGGCGCGGCGTGGAACTCCCTGCGCCGTCACGCGCGCGCTGCTGAACCGCTCCGCCAGAACAGCGGCTGCGCAGCCGACAGAGCCCCGCTCGCGCAAACCCAGGTGCCCCGGCCCAATGAGCAGGGGCGGTTTGCTCGCTCTCCTCCGCCTGGCCGTTCACGTCATTCCACAGCTCGGGCTCGGACAACGATCGGGGCATGGCCGTGGCTCCACGCCAGCCAGCGGCCCGCTACCGCATCCCTTCGTCTGCCACCTCCGCCAGCGAGGACGGGTCTTGAACCGCATGTCCGGCCGCGAGCACCGCTGCCTGGGTACGATTCGAGACACCAAGGGCGCGAAGGATCGCCGAGATGTGAATGCGCACGGTGTGCGCCGAGACGCCGAGCTCGCGGGCGATTTCCGGGTTCGACTTTCCTTGCGCGAGCAGTTCGAACACCTCGCGCTGACGCTGCGTGAGCGTCTCGACGAGCCGACGGTTGTCAGCCTGCGTTGCCGGTGAAACCTCGGCGTTCGGGGCCCTCTTGGCCTTGGTGTCGAGCAGGGCCCGCGGGACGAAGATGTCGCCTGCGAGAACGTGCTGCAGCGCCTTGATGATCTCTTCTCCCGTTGCGGCCTTGGGTATGTAGCCCATGGCGCCGAGCTCGATCGCGCGGATCACGTCGCGGCGCTGCTCGAGCACCGAGAGCACGACGACCGGCACCGTAGGAAAGGCTTCCCGCAGCTCGCGCAGCCCGGTGAACGGATCGCTGTCCGGCATCAACAGGTCCAAGACCACGAGATCGAGATCTTTGTTCTGCGATGCCAGCCTAAAGGCCTCTTCGAAGGTATCGGCCTCTAGAACCAAGACGTCCGGACCCAGGCTCTCGACGAGATGCTTCAACCCCGCCCGAAAGACCCAGTGGTCATCGACGATCAATATCTTCATGGCTAGCCCCACGTACTAGCGGGCCCGACCGGCTTTCTCTTTTGTCTTACGCTCATTTTCATCCCCCATTGGTGCAGTGGTCAAGCGTAGCACTATTCGATAAGCCTAGTCAGACTTGCCCAGCGGGCAAGCCCGATTCCCCGTTTTTTTTTGCATTGGCGCACAAAGTTCCCCGAAAGCAACGAAAAATTGACCTTTCGCGGTCCTTCGGTTGCTTCGTGCGTCGGGCCCGTCGCGCAGTTAGGTCACGACTTAATGGTTCTTTAATCCGCATTTTATACACTGTAGCCGATTTGCGGGGGGTATTTCTGGCTCGCACGGCCTTTTGAGGGTCGAGGCGGAGCGGGCACGGCAGTAGGAGCCAAGAGCCGGATCGGCACTTTCGCTCGCCTGATTGCCAGGAGTGCGCCACGCCCATGATCGCCGCCACGTCAGTATTTTCATCGAAGAAACGTCGACTCGTCTGCCTGGAGCTAAGGCCGAGAGCCTAGTTCATGCATGTCTTGACGGGCGACGTCGCCGCAGGACGGCGTTGGGTTCGCCACGCTTTGACCAGGAGGGTCAGCCATGGCTCGCGATGACCGCACCTCGAGTGATTCCAAGTCGCGCAGCGCTTCTTCGAACAACAGCGCGACCGAGGATTTCGAGCTCCAGCGCAGCAACAGCCGCTCGGAGGCCGAGAAGCACCAGGAGCGAGTCGCCGAGACGCACGACGAGGCCGTGGTGCTCGACCGCGACCTCACGACGCCGAATCTGAACTATGGCAGCCAAGTCCATCTGGACGAGCAGAGCTTCGGCGGTTCGGTGCGCGGCGGTTTCGATGTAGCCGTCGAATCCGACCCGCCCCCTCCCGCGCAGGCGCGTATCGGCGAGCAGGAGCCGCTCGAGCCGCTCAGGCAGGGCGCCGACCCCGCGATCCCACTCGACCCGGCCGAGGAGCCTGACGGCCTCGCCTTCACGGACCGCGACCTGCCCGGACTGTCGCGCAGCGGAGGCTCCGCGGTGGAAGCGCCCAGAGGCTTAGCGCGCAACGATGAAGGCCAAGCCCATATCGTCCACTCTTCGGGCTCTCCGCAACGGCAGATCTCGGTCGAGGCGACCGATCTCGGACCCTTGTCGCGGACCGGTGCGCAGTTCGGCGTCGGCGGAGAAACAGCGAGCCCGCAGGACGCGGGGGCGGTACAGGGCGAAGGAACCCAGCAGGGTAGCGCGGCCTCTCAAGGTGAAGGACAAGATGGCGCAGGTGTTACGCCGGACGGAGGCGGAACCGAACCCGACTCCGCCGGCGGCGATGGACCGATTGCCGGGGCTCAGGTCGGCGCGGTCACCGACAGCAACGCCGCCACGAACAGCGTCTCCGAAAGCGCCGCCAACGGCACCGCTGTCGGCGTCACGGCTCTGGCCACCGATGCCGACGCGACGGACGACGTCACTTACAGCCTCTCCGACAATGCCGGCGGGCGCTTCACCATCGACGCCAACACCGGCGTCATCACCGTCGCCGATACCTCGCTGCTCGACTACGAGACCGCCACCAGCCATCAGGTCACCGTCGTCGCCACTTCCGACGACGGCTCGACCAGTACTCAGAGCTTCACGATCAACCTCACCGACGATACGTCGGAGGCCAGGGTCGGCGCCGTCACCGACAGCAATGCCGCTGCCAACAGCGTCTCCGAGAGCGCCGCAAACGGCACCGCCGTCGGCGTCACGGCCCTCGCCACCGATGCGGACGCGACGGACGATGTAGCCTACTCGCTGAGCGACAATGCCGGTGGACGCTTCGCGATCGACGCCAACACCGGTGTGGGCACCGTCGCCGATAGCTCGCTGCTCGCCTACGAGACCGCCACAAGCCATCAGGTCACGGTCGTCGCCACCTCCGACGACGGCTCGACCAGTACTCAGAGCGTCACGATCAACCGCACCGACGACACCTCGGAGCCCCAGGTCGGCGCCGTCACCGACAGCAATG